>JAKDUN010000003.1 GCA_030457675.1 Brachybacterium sp.
ACTGGCCTCCACCCGTGGCTCGGCTGCTTCTGCTGCTGAGGAGTCCGCCGACGACCGCGCGAGCCGTCGCGAGCAGGTCCAGATGGACTTCGCCTCCCTCCTGTTCCAGGCTCCGATCCCGCAGCCCCGCACCACCGTCGGCGGTCAGGACTCCGCCGAGGTCGCCGGCACCACGGATTCCGCTGCCGGTGAGTCCGAGCGCACGGAGGACGAGGACTCGCCGGAGGAGGAGCGCAGCTCCCGCTCCCGTCGCAGCCGCAGCCGTTCGCGCCGCTCCTCACAGCGCGACGAGGGCACCGCGGCCGAGAGCCGCGATGACTCCGCAGAGGCGGATGTGGACGACTCCACCGACGAGGACGGCTCCGAGGACCGCTCCTCCGGGGGCGGCAGCGGCAGCTCCCGCCGCCGTCGTCGTCGCGGTGGCCGTGGCCGCCGCGGTCGGGGTCGCGGCGAGGACGACGGCGCCGAGGGCTCCGAGGGCGATGACGACGCGCAGGATGACTCCGCGGACTCCTCACCGGACGATGCCGGGCGCGAGTCCTCCGGCAGCGGCCCGGACGCCGGAGGGGAGTCCTCCTCCGGGTCCTCCAGCTCGCGTCGGCGTCGGCGTCGGCGTCGTTCCGGCGGGGGCAGCGACGACTCCGGCTCCGTGGATGATCCGCCGAACACGGTGGTGAAGGTCCGCGAGGCGCGGGACGAGGTCAAGGCCGTCAAGGGCTCGACCCGTCTCGAGGCCAAGCGCCAGCGCCGCCGCGAGGGCCGCGACAACGGCCGCAAGCGCAACGTCATCACCGAGGCCGAGTTCCTGGCTCGGCGCGAGTCCGTCAAGCGCTCCATGGTGGTGCGCGAACGGCCCGGCCGTACCCAGATCGCCGTGCTCGAGGACGACGTGCTGGTCGAGCACTACGTCGCCCAGAAGTCGCAGACCTCGATGGTCGGCAACGTCTACATGGGCAAGGTCCAGAACGTGCTGCCCTCCATGGAGGCGGCCTTCGTGGACATCGGCAAGGGCCGCAATGCCGTGCTGTACGCCGGCGAGGTCAACTGGGACGCGGTGGGCCTGGAGGGTCAGCCGCGCCGCATCGAGCTGGCGCTGAAGAGCGGCGACCCGGTGCTGGTCCAGGTCACCAAGGACCCGATCGGCCACAAGGGCGCCCGCCTGACCAGCCAGATCTCCCTGCCCGGCCGCTATGTGGTGTTCGTGACCGGCGGCACCATGACCGGTATCTCCCGCAAGCTTCCCGACACCGAGCGGGCGCGGCTGAAGAAGATCATGCGCCAGATCATCCCCGAGGACGCGGGCGTCATCGTGCGCACCGCCTCCGAGGGAGCGAGCGAGGAGGAGCTCACGCGCGACGTCGAGCGCCTGCGCGCGCAGTGGGACAAGATCCAGAAGGCCCAGAAGAGCAAGTCTGCACCGGCGTCGCTCTCGCAGGAGCCGGACATCGCCATCAAGGTGGTCCGTGACGTCTTCAACGAGGACTTCACCTCGCTGATCGTCGAGGGCGACAAGGTCTACGACGACGTCCACTCCTACGTCTCCGAGGTGGCGCCGGATCTGCTGGAGCGGGTCACCAAGCACGTCGGCGAGAAGGACGTGTTCGCCAAGCACCGCATCGACGAGCAGCTGCTGAAGGCCATGGATCGCAAGGTCTACCTGCCCTCCGGCGGCTCACTGGTCATCGACCGCACCGAGGCGATGACCGTGGTCGATGTGAACACCGGCAAGTTCACCGGGTCCGGCGGTTCCCTCGAGGAGACTGTCACCAAGAACAACATCGAATCCGCCGAGGAGATCGTGCGCCAGCTGCGGCTGCGCGACATCGGCGGCATCATCGTCATCGACTTCATCGACATGGTGCTCGAGTCCAACCGCGACCTGGTGCTGCGGCGTCTGGTCGAGTGCCTGGGCCGGGACCGCACCAAGCACCAGGTCGCCGAGGTCACCTCGCTGGGCCTGGTGCAGATGACCCGCAAGCGCGTGGGCCAGGGCCTGGTCGAGACCTTCTCCACCACCTGCGAGCACTGCCACGGCCGCGGCCTGGTCGTGGACGCCGAGGGTGAGCACCATCACGGTGGTGGCGGTCACGACGGGGAGGACTCCTCGAAGTCCTCGCGGCGTCGCGGCGGCCGCCGTTCGCGAGGCGGGGCGAAGGACGAGGGCGAGGGCAGCGATCACGGCGCCGGGGAGAACGGCGGCGACGTGCACCGGCTCGAGGGCGACGAGACCTCCCGTGCCCAGGCCCGGGCCACGATCGCCTCGATCGCCGCCGCCTCGGGCAGCACCTCGCAGGCGGACTCGCAGGGGGAGGAGGCAGCCTCGACCACCTGGGAGCAGGACGCCCCCGAGCAGGGGTGACGAGTTCCACAGGGTCTGACTGCGTTCTCGCAGGTCGCACCGCGTCCGGTGGTTGACCGGCAGGTCGCGGGATCGTAAGCTGTTCCCTGGCGCAAAACGCGTCGCAGTCGTGCTGCCGGTGGACATCGCCGACCGCATCTCCCGCTCGGGCCACTGGGCTCGGGTCAGGTTGACGGTCGCAGGTCCGCGGTGACACCCGGCAGGGAACTCGGCTCGAAGAGCAATTTCGAATCACAAGATGGAGCATTGACGTGGTGTACGCAATCGTCCGCGCAGGCGGTCGTCAGGAGAAGGTGTCGGTCGGTGACACCATCGTGATCAACCGCGTGGCAGGCGAGGCGGGCGACAACGTCGATCTCGCTCCCGTGCTGCTGGTTGACGGTGACAAGATCACCTCCGCCCAGAACGACCTCGCGAAGGTGAAGGTCTCCGCCGAGAAGGTCGAGGACCTTCGCGGCGAGAAGATCCGGATCCTCCGCTACAAGAACAAGACCGGTTACAAGAAGCGCCAGGGCCACCGCCAGGAGCTGACCCGGCTGAAGATCACGGGCATCGCCTGAGCGATCCCTTCGACTAGACAAGGATTGATTCCAGATGGCATCAAAGAAGGGCGTCAGCTCCTCCAAGAACGGGCGTGACTCCAACTCCCAGCGTCTCGGCGTCAAGCGTTTCGGCGGTCAGTCCGTCGGCGCCGGCGAGATCCTCGTGCGTCAGCGCGGCACCAGCGTCCACCCCGGTGACGGTGTGGGTCGCGGCAACGACGACACCCTGTTCGCGCTCACCGCGGGCACCGTGGAGTTCGGCCGCAAGCGTGACCGCAAGGTGGTCAGCGTCGTCGAGACGGTCTGACCGCTCGCCCCGGCTCCCGGGGCACACAGCGTCCTTCGAGGGGCGGAGCAGAACGCTCCGCCCCTCGAGGCTTTTCTCCCCTTCAGCATCGGAGTGCATCCATGGCCACATTCGTCGACCGCGTCCAGCTGCAGGTCGTCGGGGGATCGGGCGGGAACGGCGCCGCCTCCATCCGACGAGAGAAGTTCAAGCCCCTGGCCGGTCCCGACGGGGCCGACGGCGGCCGCGGCGGTGACGTGATCCTCGAGGTCGATGCGTCCACCACGACCCTGCTGGAGTACCACCACCGCCCGCACCAGCGCGCCACCAGCGGCGGCTTCGGCAAGGGCGACCTGCGCCACGGCGCCGGCGGCCAGGACCTGGTGCTCTCCGTGCCCGAGGGCACCGTGGTCACGGCCGAGGACGGCACCGTGCTGATCGACATGATCGGCATCGGCACCCGCTACGTGGCCGCCCGCGGTGGCAACGGGGGACTGGGCAACGCGGCGCTGGCCAACGCCAGCCGCAAGGCCCCCGGCTTCGCTCTGCTCGGCGAGCCCGGGCAGGAGCGCACGCTGGTGCTCGAGCTGAAGACGGTCGCGGACGTCGCGCTGGTGGGCTACCCCAGCGCCGGAAAGTCCTCGCTGATCGCCGCGATGAGCGCCGCCCGGCCGAAGATCGCGGACTACCCCTTCACCACCCTGGTGCCGAATCTCGGTGTGGTCGAGGCCGGCGAGTACCGGTACACCATCGCCGACGTTCCGGGACTCATCCCCGGTGCGAGCCAGGGCAAGGGGCTCGGCCTGGACTTCCTGCGCCACATCGAGCGCTGCCACGTGCTGGTGCACGTGCTGGACACCGCCGCCCTGGAATCCGATCGCGACCCCCTCAGGGACCTCGCCACCATCGAGAACGAACTCGCGACCTACGCGGCGAGCCTCGACGAGGAGGCCGACGGTCGGGTGCCGCTGATGCAGCGGCCCACGGTGGTCGTGCTGAACAAGACGGATCTGCCCGACGGCGAGGACATGGCCGACATGGTCCGCCAGCAGCTCGCCGAGCGGGATGTCCCGGTCCTCGACGTCTCCGCCGTCTCCCGCAAGGGTCTGCGCGAGCTCTCCTTCTCCCTCGGCGAGCTGGTCGAGCAGGCCCGCGCGGCGCTGCCCGCCGCCGAGCCGGCGCCGATCGTCCTCGCGCCCCGCGCCGTGGACGAGAAGGGCTTCCGGGTCGTCACCGAGCAGTACGACGGCGACAGCGCCTTCCGCATTCACGGCGACAAGCCCGAGCGCTGGGTGAACCAGACCGACTTCACCAACGACGAGGCCGTCGGCTTCCTCGCCGACCGCCTTGCGAAGCTCGGCGTCGAGGACCAGCTGTACGCCGCCGGAGCCGTGCCCGGCTCGACGGTGCTCATCGGCCCCGGGAACGACGCGGTCGTCTTCGACTGGGAGCCGACCATGGTGGGCGGTGCCGAGATGCTGGGTCGCCGCGGCACCGACGATCGCCTCGAGGACCAGTCCCGCCCCACCCGCGAGGTGAAGAAGGAGCGGCAGCGCGCCCGCACCGCAGAGCGGATGCAGCGGATCTCGGCGATGGAGGCAGAGCGCAAGGTCGGCCACTGGGCCGACCCGACCTCCGACGAGGAGACGCGGTGAGCATCACGGAGCTGCGCCAGCCCGAGCGGCTGACCACTCGTGATTCCCTTCCCTCCGCCCGTCGGATCGTCGTCAAGATCGGCTCCTCGAGCCTCACCGATGCGCACGGACACCTGGACCAGGACCACATCCAGCAGATCGCAGACACCGCCGCCGGCCTCGTGGAGCAGGGCACCGAGCTGGTGATCGTCTCCTCCGGGGCGATCGCCGCCGCGCTCGGCCCGCTGGGCCTGGCCGAGCGCCCGAACGCCGTCTCGCTGCAGCAGGCGGCCGCGAGCGTCGGCCAGGCGCTGCTGGCCACCGCCTGGCAGGGGGCCTTCGCCCGGCACGGCCGGATCACCGGACAGGTGCTGCTCACGGAGTCCGACGTGATCCGCCCGCAGACCTACCGCAATGTGCGCACCGCACTCGAGGCGCTGCTGGGGCTGGGCACCGTCCCGGTGGTCAACGAGAACGACACCACCGCCACCCACGAGATCCGCTTCGGTGACAACGATCGCCTGGCGGCACTGGTGGCACAACTGCTCGGGGCGGACACTCTGATCCTGCTCACCGACGTCGACGCCCTGTACACCGCGCCCCCTCGAGAGCCCGGCGCCGAGCGGATCGGGCAGGTGGACGACGTGGCCCGCCTGGCCGGGGTGAGCATCGGATCGGTCGGCTCCAAGGTCGGCACCGGGGGTATGGTCACCAAGCTCTCGGCCGCGCAGCTCGCCGCCACCACCGGCACCGCCGCGCTGATGACCTCCACCGCGCAGTTCGCCGCCGCGCTCGCGGGGCAGGACGTCGGCACCTTCTTCCCGGCACAGCACGGCCGCCGCCGCTCCCGCCTGGTGTGGCTGCGCTTCGCGACCCGCGGCGCCGGCACCGTGCACCTCGACGAGGGAGCGGCGCACGCCGTGCGCAGCAGCCGCCGCTCACTGCTGGCGGTCGGCATCTCTCGCGTGGAGGGAACCTTCCCGTCCGGGGTCCCCGTGGACGTCGCTGCGCCGGACGGCGAGATCATCGCCCGCGGGCTGACCTCCTTCAGCAGCGACGAGCTGCGAGCCATGGCCGGTCGCAGCACCGACGACGCCCGGGAGCAGCTGGGGGAGCGGTTCCGCCGCCCCGCCGTCCACCGCGACCAGCTGGTGGTGCTCTGACCTCGATGTCTGCTGGTCGGACGTGCCTTCTCGGGACGCGGGCGGCCTCGTAGACTCCGGCCATGGACTCTCCCGTGACCACTGCCGTCCTCGCCGCCGCCCGCGCCGCGAAGGACGCGCAGCCGGCGCTCGCCCGCCTGCACCGCGGTGCCAAGGACCAGCTGCTGAGGGCGATGGCCGAAGCGCTGGTGGAGCGCGCAGAGGAGATCGTCGCTGCCAATGCGCGTGACCTCGCCACCGCCGATGCCGCGGGCATGGCCCCCGGCCTCCGGGACCGGCTCGCCCTGGACGTCGAGCGGGTGGCGACGATCGCCGAGCAGCTGCGGGACGCCGCCGCCCTGCCCGATCCCATCGGCGAGGTGATCCGTGGCTCCGTGCTCGACAACGGCCTCGAGCTGCGCGAGGTGCGAGTGCCGATGGGCGTGATCGGCATGGTCTACGAGGCACGGCCCAATGTCACCGTCGATGCCGCCGGCCTCGCCCTGAAAGCCGGCAGCGCCGTGGTGCTGCGCGGCGGCTCGGCGGCCCTGCACTCCAACACCGCCCTGATCGGCGTGCTGCGGGAGGTGCTGGCCGCGCACGGACTGCCCGCGGACCTGATCGTCGGTATCGACGAGCACGGCCGCGACGGGGTGGATGTGCTGATGCGCGCCCGCGGCCTGGTGGACGTGCTGATCCCGCGCGGCGGTGCGGGCCTGATCCACCGGGTGGTCGAGCACTCCCAGGTCCCCGTCATCGAGACCGGCACCGGCAAGACCCATGTGCTGGTCGATGCCTCGGTGGATCTGGAGCAGGCCGTCGACATCGTCGCCAACGCCAAGCTGCAGCGCATCGGGGTGTGCAACGCGCTGGAGACGCTGCTGGTCCACCGGGACATCGCCCCACAGGCGCTGCCGCGGATCGCCGTGCCGCTCGCGGAGGCCGGGGTGCGCCTGCATGCGGACGAGCGGGCCGCGGCGCTGCTGCCGTCCGGTCTCGACGTCGTCCCGGCGACCGGGGCGGACTGGGACACCGAGTACCTCGCACTCGAGCTCGCGGTCGCGGTGGTCGACGACATCGACGCCGCGCTGGACCACATCCGTGCCCACTCCACCGGGCACACCGAGTCGATCCTCACCCGCGATCTGTCCAGCCAGCAGCGCTTCCTCGCCGAAGTCGACTCCGCAGTGGTGATGGCCAATGCCTCCACCCGCTTCTCCGACGGCGGCGAGTTCGGCTTCGGTGCGGAGATCGGGATCTCCACCCAGAAGCTGCATGCCCGCGGTCCGATGGGGCTGCGGGAGATCACCGCGAGCAAGTGGCTGGTGGTGGGTCAGGGCCATGTGCGGCCGTGACCCGACTCCCATCACGCGCGTCCGGGTGCTGACCGACCGCGCCGCTGTGGGATGATGGCCCGGTCACCCGTGGAAAGGCCTTCTAGACCATGATCGATCAGCTCATGATCCTCGCCGAGTCCGGCGCGTCCGCCAGCGAGGGGCTCAGCGCCCCGACCGTCGGCATCGGCATCTTCATCATCCTGATGATCCTGCTGGGCTTCACCTGGCTCACCGGCGGAGCGCACCACCGGAGCCTGGACCGCAAGCGCAAGAACTCCTCCGACACCGACCACTGACCTCCGTGGAGCTGCTGCGACGCCGGATCGGCGTGATGGGCGGGACCTTCGATCCCATCCACCACGGACACCTCGTCGCCGCCAGCGAGGTGCAGAGCGTCTTCGGGCTGGACGAGGTCGTCTTCGTGCCCACCGGCCGTCCCTGGCAGAAGGTGGAGCAGGAGATCTCCGATCCTGAGCACCGCTACCTGATGACCGTCGTCGCCACTGCCGCGAACCCGGTGTTCACCGTCTCGCGCGCGGACATCGATCGCCCCGGGGCGACCTACACCAGCGACACCCTGCGCGACCTCCATCGCGAGCAGCCGGACGCGGACCTCTTCTTCATCACCGGTGCCGATGCCCTGCAGAACATCCTCACCTGGAAGAACACCGAGGAGATCTTCGAGCTCGCGCACTTCGTGGGGGTCACCCGGCCCGGTCACGAGCTCGACACCTCCGGTCTGCCCGAGGACGGCGTGACCCTGATCGAGGTCCCGGCGATGGCGATCAGCTCCACGGACTGCCGCACCCGGGTCGCCGCCGGGGCACCGGTGTGGTACCTGGTTCCCGACGGGGTCGTCCAGTACATCAACAAATACGCGCTCTACACAGGAGGTGACGGCCGATGACCGAGCCCGAGACCACTCCGCGCCGCGGACGCCGCGCCCGCGCGCTGAGCCCCGAGGAGCAGGCCGCCCTCGAAGCTCGCGCCGCGATGGAGACCACCGGCGAGCAGTCGGCCGTGCCCGGCGTGCGCGGCGCGGTCGCCCCGCCCACGGCCGACGCCCCCGTGCCGACCCTGCGCAAGTTCGGACGCCGCGCCCGCATCATCGAGCTCAGCGAGCAGCCGACGACCGAGCCCGCTGCCGCTGGCGCCGGCCGCACCGGCGCCGAGGAGCCCTCCGCGGAGGATGCCTCCGTGGCGACCATCGCCCGGGACCACGACGGCGTCGAGCTCGGCGAACTCTCCGTCACCGAGGCGCCTGAGCCGCGCCCCGCACCGCGCTTCGACGGCAAGGTGCTGCACCGCCCGGAGAACAGCGGCAGCCGCCTGCTGCCGTGGCTGGTGTGGATCCTCATCGCCATCGCGCTGGTCGTGCTCGTGGTCCTGCTGCTGACCGGTGTCCTCGGCTCCGACACGACGGCAGCTGCACTGCCCACCGCATCCCTTCCCGACCTGTCCCTCGATCATCCCGTCCTGGAGGAACCTGCCGCGTGAGCGCTCCCGAAGAATCCCTCGACCTCGCCCGGGTGGCCGGCCAGGCCGCCGCCGACAAGTTCGCCGAGGAGGTCATCGGTCTCGATGTCTCCGAGCTGGTCGTGATCACCGACGCCTTCCTGGTCTGCAGCGGCGAGACCGAACGCCAGGTCGCCGCGATCGTCGACGGCATCGAGGAGGCACTGCTGACCCAGCGCCGGCGCAAACCGCTGCGCCGAGAGGGCGAGCGTGACGCCCGCTGGGTGCTGCTGGACTACGGCGACATCGTCGTCCACGTCCAGCACGCCGAGGATCGTGCCTTCTATGCCCTTGAGCGCCTATGGCGCGACGCTCCCATCATCGATCTGCAGATCGACGCGGATCGCACGGCGTGAGGGGTCCCCGCACGCGTCTGGTCCTGGTGCGCCACGGGCAGACGGACTTCAACCGTGAGGGCCGCCTCCAGGGCCAGGTCGACATCCCGCTGAATGACACCGGGATCCGACAGGCCGAGTCGCTCGTGCCCCTGGTCGCAGAGAACCCGCCGGACGTCCTGGTCGCCTCGCCGCTGGAGCGAGCGCTGGAGACGGCCCGTCTGATGAGTCGCGGCAGCGATGTCGAGGTCACGACCGACGCGGCCTTCCTCGAGCGCGGCTTCGGCCAGTGGGAGGGGCTGCGCGGCGAGGAGATCAGGCTGCGCTGGCCCGCGGAGCATGCGGACTGGCGCGCGCACCGCCCTGTGCTCGGGCTCGATGTGGAGGATCGCCCTGAGGTGGGGGAGCGGGTCGCCGCTGCCTGCCGTGCCCTGGTGGCCGCCCACGTGGGCGGGACCGTGATGGTGGTGGCCCACGGCGCCGCGATCACCCTGGGCATCACCGCCCTGCTGGGCCTGGACACCAACGACTTCCGGGGCATCGCCGGGCTCGAGAACTGCCACCGCTCGGTGCTCGAACCACTCACCGGTGAGAGTGCGAACGGCCTGATGAGGTTGGTGTCACACAACCTCGCCCCCGATTTCCTCTGATCTCGGAGGCCGTGTAATATCGTCTCGTCGCCCTGAGGGCGACACCCGATACGGGGCTATGGCGCAGTTGGTAGCGCGCTTCCATGGCATGGAAGAGGTCTGGGGTTCGAATCCCCATAGCTCCACTCGAGAAACCGTGAGACAGTGACTCGTCAGAAGGGCCCCACCGCGAGGTGGGGCCCTTCTGCTGTCCGCACCAGGGGAGCGGCGAGGGCGAGGCCCCGGGCTCAGACCCCCGTCGCGAGTCGCGCGATGACGTCAGCCGCAGGCTCGTCGGGGGCATGACGCCAGCCGGTGCCGGCCCAGAGGTGCAGGTGCTGGGGATCCCCTGCCGCCGCGGCAGCCCTGCGCAGAGCGCGGGTCAGATGGTGGACCTGCGGGTAGGCGGTCGGTGCGGTGTCGTGATGGCGGTCGATGAAGTCATTGCGCAGGGAGCGGGCGGGCCGCCCGGTGAAAGCTCGCGTCACCACCGTCTCGTCGAACGCGGGATCCGCGAGGGCGGCGCGATGGGTGGCCGAGGTGCCCGCCTCGTCGGTGCGCAGCAGCAGTGTCCCGGTGATCACGCCCTCCGCGCCTGCGGCGAGGATCCGTCGCACCGCCTGCGGACCGTCCACCCCGCCGGCTCCCAGCAGAGGCAGGTCCACCGCCGCGCGCACCTGGCGCACCAGCTCCTCGGTACTGATCGGTCCGGGTGTCCGGGAGGGGTCATGGGTGGCGCTGTGCCCGCCCGCGCCCGGAGCCTGCACCACCAGCCCGTCGACCCCGCGCTCGGCGGCGGCGCGAGCCTCCTCGGGGTCCGTCACGCTCGCGAGCACGGAGGTGCCCACCTCGCGCAGCGCGCTCACCGCCGCTGCGGGCGGCAGGCCGAACGTGAAGGAGACGACCGGCACCGGGTCCCTCAGCAGCAGCGCGAGCTTCGCGCTGAAGTGGTCGTCGTCCCGGCGCGGGGCAGAATCCAGGGCGACCCCGAGATCAGCGGCATCCTCTTCGAGCTCCTCGACGAAGGCGGCGAAGGCCTTCTCGTCGATCTCCCGGGGCGGCAGCACGAAGAGATTCACCCCGAAGGGGGTGCCGAGCCCTCGGGCCGCAGCGATGTCGGCGGCCATGGCCTGCGGCGACAGGTTGCCTCCTGCCAGGAAGGGGAACGCCCCGGCCGAGGACACTGCTCTGGCCAGGGCGAGGGTGGAGGGGCCGCCCGCCATGGGGGCGGCGACCAGCGGGAGTCGGGAATCCAGGAGCGTCATTCCCCGATCCTCCCAGGCGCCTCGAGAGAGGTGGGAGGTGGCGCAGGTGAGGCGAGACCTGATCGAGACCTCCGGACTCGATGCACTGCTGTATGGTGACTCACATCCCTATCCTGAGAGCGCTCTCATATCTCGGTCCCCGCAGCGAACGAAGGAGTTCACCATGAAGATCACCCGCAGAACAGCGCTGGCCGCCTCGGCCGCGACCGCGGCCACCGCCGCACTCGCGAGCTGTGGCAGCAATGACGCAGGAGGGACCGGAGGCGGTGGCGGCGACGTCGAGCTGACGGTCGCCACCTTCAACGAGTTCGGTTACGAGGAGCTCTTCGCGAAGTACGAGGAGGCGAACCCCGGGGTGAAGATCACCCACAAGAAGGCGGCCACTGCCGACGATGCCCGCGCCAATCTGATGACCGGCCTCGCCGCCAACTCCGGCCTCGCCGATGTCGAGGGCGTCGAGGTCGGCTGGTGGGCGGAGCTGCTGCAGTACTCCGACGTCTTCGAGGACCTCACCGACCCCGAGGTCGAGGGCCGCTGGCTGGACTGGAAGACCGAGGCCGCCACGGTGGACGGCAAGCTGATCGGCTACGGCACCGACATCGGTCCCGAGGCCATCGCATACCGCGCGGATCTCTTCGAGAAGGCCGGGCTGCCCACCGACCGCACCGAGGTCGCCGAGCTGCTCAGCGGCGACTGGGACAACTACTTCGAGGCCGGTCGCACGTTCGTCGAGGCCACCGGCATCCCGTGGTTCGACGGTGCCGGCGGCACCTACAACGGGATGGTCCAGCAGCTGCCCAACCCCTACGAGAAGGCCGACGGCACCGTGGTGCCGCTGGCGGACAATGCCGACGTCAAGGCGATCTACGATCACCTGGCCGAGTACAAGGACATCTCCGCAGGCCTGACCCAGTGGTCCGAGGACTGGACCGCGGCCTTCCAGAACGACGGCTTCGCCACCATGCTGTGCCCGCCGTGGATGATGGGCCCGCTGGCCGGCAACGCCGACGGGGTCGAGGGCTGGGACATCGCCGACGTCTTCCCCGGCGGGGGCGGCAACTGGGGCGGCTCCTACCTGGCCGTCCCCTCCCAGGGCGAGAACCTCGAGGAGGCGAAGAAGCTCGCCGCCTGGCTGACCGCGCCCGAACAGCAGATCGCGGCCTTCGAGGCCGTCGGCGCCTTCCCCAGCCAGGTCGAGGCCCTCGACGCCGAAGAGGTCACGAGCCTGGTCAACCCCTTCTTCAACGACGCACCGGTGGGCGAGATCTACTCCGAGCGCGCCACCTCGATCGAGGTCCAGCCCTACCAGGGGCCGAACTTCTTCGTCATCAACACGGTCGTCAGCGATGCCATCACCCGCTGGGACGTGGACGGCGCAGATCCGGCCGAGTCCTGGGAGCAGGGCCTGTCCGCGTACGACGAGCTCGGCCTGGCCTGAGCGAACCCCGGGGCGGGGGGGGGGGGGGGGGCCCGCCCCCCCCCCCCCCGCGGGCCCCCCCCCCGGGGGGGGGCCCCCCCCCCCCCCGGGGGGGGGGGGGGCCCCCCCCCCCCCCCCCCCCCCCTCTGCGTCGAGAGGACCTCTGTGACCACCACCACCCGCCCTTCGAGGACGTCATCACGACGTGCCGTCCTCGCCCGGCTCGATGTTCGGCTGACGCCGTACGTCTTCATCAGCCCCTTCTTCGTCCTGTTCTTCCTGGTCGGCCTGTTCCCGATCCTGTACACCGCATGGGTCTCGCTGCACGAGTGGGACCTGATCCGCGGCCAGGGCGAGTTCGTGGGACTGGCGAACTTCCAGTTCGTGCTGGGGACGGACAGCTTCTACAAGGCGCTGCGCAACACCTTCTCCATCTTCCTGCTGTCCTCGGTGCCGCAGGTGATCGCCGCGATCTTCATCGCCTACATCCTCGACGCGAACCTGCGGGCGAAGACCTTCTGGCGGATGGGCGTGCTGGTGCCCTTCATCGTGGCACCGGTGGCGGTCTCGATGATCTTCGCGAAGATCTTCGCCGACCAGTCCGGCCTGGTGAACAACCTTCTGATGGGCATGGATCTGCCCGCGATCGGCTGGCACTCCGATGCTCTGGCCTCGCACTTCGCCATCGCGACGATGGTGAACTTCCGCTGGACCGGCTACAACGCGCTGATCTTCCTGGCCGCGATGCAGGCCATCCCGCGCGAGATCTACGAGGCCGCGATCATCGACGGCACCGGCAGGATGCGACGCTTCTGGCACGTGACCGTGCCGATGCTGCGCCCCACCATCATCTTCGTGGTGATCACCTCCACGATCGGCGGGCTGCAGATCTTCGACGAGCCGCGCATGTTCGACACGGCGGGCTCCGGCGGCGCCTCGCGGCAGTGGATGACGATGACGATGTACCTCTACGAGCTCGGCTGGGGACCGCAGGTCTCCTTCGGCCGCGCCTCGGCAGTGGCCTGGCTGCTGTTCATGATCATCATCGGGATCGGCATCCTCAACTACCTGATCACCAAACGGATCGCCACTGCCGGCGGCCCCGCGAAGACAGAGCGGTAAGGAGCAGACATGCAGTCGACCGCTGCCATCGAGCAGTTCGCCGGCAAGGGCGCGGCCCGTGCCGCCCGCCGCCGCCTCAAGGGCGGGGGAGGCGTGGACGCCCGCCCCCGCTGGTGGAACTACGTCCTCCTCGCCGTGGTGCTGGGGATCTCGATCTTCCCCCTGTACTACGCGATCCTGCTGGCCTCCTCCGACGCCGGCACCATCGCTCGCAACCCGATCCCCTCGGTGCTCCCGCAGGGCAACCTGCTGAGCAACGTCATCGAGGTGATCACCTCCGACATCGACTTCTGGTCGGCGATCGTGAACTCCGTGCTGGTGGCGGTGGTGACCTCGCTGTCCGTGGTGTTCTTCGCGACCCTGGCGGGCTTCGCCTTCTCCAAGCTCCGCTTCCGCGGCCGGAAATGGCTGCTGCTGTTCGTGATCGCCACCATGGCGGTCCCGGTGCAGCTCGGCGTGATCCCGCTGTTCATCATCATGGCGAAGGTCGGCTGGGTGGGCGATCTGAAGGCCGTGATCGTGCCGGGGCTCGTCACCGCCTTCGGCGTGTTCTGGATGACCCAGTACCTCGATGACGCGCTGCCCTACGAGCTGATCGAGGCGGCACGCATGGACGGCTGCAACCTCCTGCAGACCTATGGGCACGTGGCCCTGCCCGCCTCCCGGGGCGCCGGAGCGATGCTCTTCCTGTTCACCTTCGTGGGCTCGTGGACCAACTTCTTCTGGCCGTTCATCATCCTGCGCGGCGAGAGCCTCACCCTGCCGGTAGCGCTGCAGCAGCTGCAGTCCTCGTACTTCAAGGACTACTCGCTGATCATGTCCGGGGTGGTGGTCTCCGTGATCCCGCTGCTGCTGCTGTTCATCCTGGCCGGTCGCCAGCTCGTGGGCGGCATCATGGCCGGAGCGGTCAAGGGCTGAGAGGAGGGGGCGCATGGACATGCTCGAGGAGACGGGGTCGCACCGGGGCGCGGGACGGGGCCCCACCCTGGAGGACGTCGCCCGTGTGGCGGGGGTCTCCCGGGCCACCGTCTCGCGCGTGGTGCGCGGGGATGTGCAGGTCCACCAGGACAAGGTCGATGCGGTCCGCTCCGCGGTGCGCACGCTCGGCTATGTGCCCAACAACGCGGCCCGCAGCCTCGCCAGCAAGCAGACCGGCGCGGTCGCGCTGATCGTCCCCGAGCACGAGTCGCGGGTCTTCACCGACCCGTTCTTCGTCAGCGCGATCTCCGGAGTCACCGCCGGACTCGACACGGGTGACAAGCAGCTGCTGCTGGTGCTGACCACTCCCGAGGACCGGGCCCGCACCCGCCGCTTCCTGCGCGGGGGGCACGCCGACGGAGTGCTGGTGGTCTCCCATCACGAGGGAGACCTCACCGAGGAGGTGCTGGCGGAGGCCACGGTGCCGGTGGTGTTCATCGGGCGGCCCCCGCAGGGCTATCCCGCACCCTTCGTCGATCTCGACAATGTCCACGGCGGGCGCCTCGCGGCCCGGCACCTGCTGCAGCGCGGCCGCCGACGGATCGCCCTGATCTGCGGCCCGCAGGACATGCCCGCCGCGGTCGATCGACGCCTCGGCGTCGAGAAGGAGCTGTCCGAGGCCGGGATCACCCCGGTGTGGCGCTCCTTCGGCGACTTCACCCTCGCCTCCGGCGAGCGGGAGATGGCCGCTCTGCTCGACTCCGACATCTCCTTCGACGCCCTCTTCGCCAGCAGCGACCTGATGGCTCTGGGCGCGCTGAAGAAGCTCGAGGTGCAGGGCGTGAACGTGCCGGATGACGTCGCGGTGGTCGGCTTCGACGACATCGCCTCCGCCGCCGATGCCACCATCGCCCTGACCACCGTGGTCAACCCCGGCCGTCGTCTCGCCGAGCTCGGGGCCACCCTGCTGCTGGACCTGCTCGCCGGTCGCGAGAGAGATCAGTCGCTCGTGCTGTGCCCCGAGCTGGCGGTGCGTTCGACCACCTGAGGAGTGCGGGTCCTCCGCTTGCCCTCCTCGACGATCAGGCCGTGGAGCTCGGCGAGCTCGACGGCCTCGAAGCCGGCATCGGCCACAGCTCCCTCCAGGCCGCGTCGGAACGCCCGGTAGGAGCCCGGCACCACCGCGCCGCGATCTCCCAGCACCCGCCGGGCGTACTCGTCGCACAGGAAGGCCGGCCGGGCGAAGCAGTACAGCGAGATCGCATCCGCGGTCTCCTCGCCGACCCCCTCGATGCCCAGCAGCTCGGCGCGCAGCGTCTCGTCATCGAGGTCCCCGGCCGCCTCTGCCCGCTCCGCCCACCAGCCGGCCAGCGCCTGGATGCGACGGGGCTTGGTGCGCGGGAAGCCGGCGGGGCGCACCAGCTCTCGGACCCTCTCCGGTGCGGCGGCCGCGAGGGGCGCGGGAGCCAGCAGTCCTGCTGTGCGCAGCGCTGCGATCGCGGCGGCGGCCTGCTCCCAGCGGCTGCGCTGGACCAGCACCGCACCGACGGCGATCTCGAAGGGCTCCTCGCCGGGCCACCACCAGCCCTGCGGGCCGTGCCGCGCCCGCAGCTCCCGATGCAGGGCCCGCAGATCGATCATGCCTCGTAGGTTGTCACGGATCCGCGCGGCACTGCCAGGAGCACCGGGGACCCGGGTTCGAGGCGGTGCTCGGCGATCTCCTGCGGCGAGAGGTCTGCGGCGAGGTCCTCGGTGCGCACCCGCACCAGGTCCCCGTGCGGCAGCAGACCGGTCACGGTGCGGCGGATCCCGCCGACCGGAGCGAGACGGACCGCGGAGGGGCGGAAGGCCGCGTGGAGGCGGCGTCCGGGAGGATGCGGCCCGGTCGCCGGCAGACGCGTGCCGTCGGCGAGCACCACGGCGCCGTCCTGCCAGCGCCCCGTGAGGAGGTTGAGGCCCGCGAAGCGGGCGGTGAAGGCGCTGCGGGGCGTGCTCAGCAGCTCCTGCGTCGGGCCCTGTTCGATGATCCGCCCGTCCTCGAGCACGGCGAGGCAGTCGGCCAGGGTGAGGGCGTCGAGCACGTCGTGGGTGACGATGATCGCCGTACGATCGGTGAGGAAGCGCCGCAGCTGGGCGCGCAGCGCCGAGGCCACGTCGATGTCCAGCGCCGCCATCGGCTCGTCCAGCAGCAGCAGGCGAGGGTCCGCCGCCAGGGCACGCGCGATCGCGACCCGCTGCGCCTGCCCGCCGGAGAGCTGCGCGGGACGACGCTCCGCCAGCTCCATGAGTCCGAGCTCGGCCAGCCACTGCTCGGCCTCGTCCCGGGACCGGGCGCGCGGCACCCCCTGGGAGCGCAGGGGGTACATGACGTTCCGCCGCGCCGTGAGGTGGGGGAAGAGCACCGGGTCCTGGCTGAGCGTGGTGACTCGGCGCTGATGGGGCGGGGTCCAGGAGTGTTCCCCGGCGAGCAGCTGCCCGTCGAGCTCCACCCGCCCGGTTCCCGGACGCAGCGCCCCGGAGACCAGGGACAGGACGGTGGACTTGCCCGCGCCGTTGGGGCCGATCAGGGCGAGGGTCTGCCCGTCGGCCACCGCGAGATCCAGCTCGACGCCGCGCTCGGGGACCCGGGCGCGCAGCTGCAGGCTCATGCGCTCACCCTCCGTCGGGCCACGGCGATGACCACCACCGCGACGATCATCAGCAGGAAGGACAGCGCCACCGCCGCCTCGGGGTCGCTCTCCCGCTGCAGATAGATCTCCAGCGGCAGCGTGCGGGTGGTGCCCTGCAGGGAGCCGGCGAAGGTGATCGTGGCCCCGAACTCCCCGAGCGCCCGGGCGAAGGCCAGGACCGTGCCGGAGAGCAGCGACGGCAGCACCAGCGGCAGCGTCACCCCCAGCAGCACGCGGGACGGCCCGGCGCCGAGCGAGGCCGCTGTGACTTCGTAGCGGGTGCCGGCCGTGCGCAGAGCTCCCTCCAGGCTGATGACCAGGAAGGGCAGGGCCACGAAGGTCTGCGCGAGCACCACCGCGGTGGTGGAGAACGCGATCTCCAGTCCCAGCACCTCCAGGTGCCGGCCCAACAGCCCCTGCCGGCCGAAGGTGTACAGCAGCGCGATACCCCCGACCACCGGTGGCAGCACGAGGGGGAGCAGCACCAGCGAGCGCAGCAGCGAGAGCCCCCGGAACTCCGCACGGGCCAGCAGCACGGACATCGGCACCCCCACCAGCACGCAGGCCAGGGCGCTGGTCGCCGAGGTCTGCACGCTCAGCCGCAGCGCCGAGAGCGAGGCCTCGCTGGTGAGGAGGGCACCGACGTTCGCCCACCGGACCCGGGACGCCATCGCCGTCAGGGGCAGCAGCACGAACAGCGCGCCGAGCAGGGCAGGCAGCAGCACCCAGCGGGGGAGCGTGCTCATGGGCGGACGAACCCGTGGTCGGCGAGGGTCTGCTGTCCCGGTTCCGAAAGGACGAGGTCGACGAACTCCTGGCCGAGACCGGCGTGGTCGGCACCTCTGATCGGGGTGATCGGGTAGGTGTTCACGGCGTCCTGCGCCTCGGGGAACTCGATGCCCTCGGCCGCATCTCCGGCCCTCGCGATGTCGGTGACGTAGACCAGTCCGGCATCCGCCTGGCCGCTGGTGACCTTGTTCAGCACATCGGTCACGGACTGCTCCTCGCTGACCGGGGCGAGGGTGAGCCCGGCGCTCTCCTCGAGCGTCTTCGCCGCCGCGCCGCAGGGCACCTCGGGCGCGCAGAGGACCAGGTTCAGCCCGTCCCGGGTGAGGGAGGCCAGGTCGGTGATCCCGGCGGGGTTCCCCGGGGGCACCGCGATCATCAGGGTGTTGGAGGTGAAATCCACGGGGGCGGCGAGGTCGGCTCCGACGAGGGTGTCCATGTTCTGGGGGTTCGCGGAGGCGAAGACATCCGCCGGCGCGCCCTGCCGGATCTGTTGGCCCAGGGTGGAGGATCCGGCGAGGTTGAACGCGACCTCGACCCCCTCGTGCGCGGCCTCGAACTCCTCGCCGATCTCCGCGAAGGGCTCCTGCAGGGAGGCCGCCGCATAGACCTGCAGGGTGACGGGCTCCGTCCCCGAGTCGGCACCGCTGCCGCAGCCGGCGGCCAGCAGGAGGAGCCCCGCCGTCGCGGCGAGCGGCCGGGCGAGGGCCCTCATGGTGCCTCCACCACGACCTGGGTCGCCTTCACGACGGCAGTGGCGACCTTGCCGGGCGCGAGACCCAGTTCGCGGGCGGCCTCGCTGCTCATCAGGGAGACCACCCGGAAGGGGCCGCACTGCAGTTCGACCTGGGCCATCACCGTGTCCATCACGACATCGGTCACCAGGCCCACGAAGCGATTGCGGGCTGAGCTCGAGGTCGCCCCATGCAGCTCCGGCGTCACGGCGAGCTCACGAGCCAGCCGCGCCACCTCGGTGCCCTCGAGCACCTTGCGGCCCGCGGCGTCGACGTCCGCGGACAGGCTCCCCTTGTCGATCCAGCGACGGACCGTGTCCTCACTGACCCCGAGGAAGCCAGCAGCGTCTCGAACCCGCAGATGCGTCATGAATGCGACCATAGCACCGCGTCTGCGGCTTCGGGCGCTCAGGCTGCGAGCAGCACCCCGCCGAGGGCGAGGGTGGCCACCAGCAGTGTGGACAGCGCCGCCAGGGCGAGCGGGCGCGCACCGACCTGCAGCAGGTTCCGCACCTTCACCCCGGTGCCGAGCGCAAACATCGCTGCGGCCAGCAGGCCGGTCTGAGCGAGGCCGCCCAGGTCGAGCACCGCCGCGGGCAGCGGTGCCACCGAGCGCAGCAGCACCATCGCCAGGAAGCCGAGCACGAACAGGGGCACCAGCGGCGGACGCGTCCCCTCCGCCGCCCCCTCGCGCCGCTGCTGCAGGCTCAGCACCGCCATCACGGGGGCGAGCATCAGCACCCGGGCGAGCTTGACGATCACGGCCACGGTCAGTGCCGCTCCGCCGAGGGCCCCACCGGCGGCCACCACCTGCGCGACCTCATGGATGGAAGCGCCTGCCCAGAGGCCGGCCGTCTCCGGTGCGAGCTCCAGCGCCGCGGCGACAGCGGGCACCGCGGCGATCATCAGCGTGCCGCACAGCACCACCAGGGCGATCGCCGTGATCGTGCGCTCCTCGTGTTCGTCCTCGGGGTCGGTGACCCCCGCAGCGGCCGCCACCGCCGCCGCCCCGCAGATCGAGAAGCCGCAGGCCACCAGGAGCGTCAGATCCTTCTCGACGCCGAGCGCGCGGCCGAGTGCGAGGGTGCCGAGGATCCCGCCGGCCACCACCGCCACCACCACGGCGAGCATCGGGGCGCCGAGGGCGAGCAGGTCTCCGAGCGCCACCTGCAGGCCCAGCAGCACGATCCCGGCCCGCAGGAACTTCTTCGCCGCGACCGACAGGCCGGGGGAGAGGCTCGGCGGCAGTGCCGTCAGATTCGCGACCGCGATGCCGAGCAGGATCGCGATGATCAGCGCGCTGACGCCCGGCAGCACCTGGGACAGCAGGATCGACAGCACCGCCACAGCCAGGGTCAGCAGGACCCCGGGCGATGCGGACGGTCGCAGGAGCGGGCGGGGGGAGGCGATGGCGAGGGGCATGAACTCCACGGTTCCACCCGGCGCGCGGACCGGGTAGAGAGCAGTTCGCGATCAGGGCATATGATTCTGATATGACTGAGGACCTTCCGAGCCTGCAGGCACTCGCCCTGTTCGTGGCCGTCGTCGACGAGGGCGGCCTGGGGGCGGGTGCTCGTCGGCTCGGCGTCCATCAGCCCAACGCCAGCCGCATGATCGCCCGGCTCGAGGCGGGGGCCAGCACTGCGCTGCTGGATCGCGGCCCGCGCGGGGCGCGCCCCACCTCGGCCGGGCTGCTCTATGCCGCCCACGCCCGTGAGCTCCTCGACGCGGCCGGCGAGTTCTCCGCCTGGCTGCGGCACAGCCGCGACGCGGACGCCCGGGAGCTCCGAGTGGGCGCGTCGATGACCATCGCCGAGCACCTGATGCCGGCCTGGCTCACCGAGCTGCGGCGCACCAGCGCCCGGGTGCGGGTGGACCTCGGGGTGCTCAACTCGACCCAGGTGCTCGCCGGCATCCACGACGGACGCCTGCAGCTCGGTTTCGTGGAGACCCCGCACGTGCCCCGCGGCGTGCATGCGATGACGCTGCGTGAGGACGAGCTGGTCGTGGTCGTCGCGCCCGCACATCCCTGGGCGCAGCGCACGGAGCCGCTCACCCCCGAGGAGCTCGCCCGGACCCCGCTGGTCGTGCGCGAGGGCGGGTCCGGCACCCGCGACGCCTTCGAGGAGCTGCTGCCCACCGCCGCACTGACCCCTCCGGTCCAGGAGCTCGGCAGCAACGCCGCAGTGCGGGTCGCGGTCGCCTCCGGCGCCGGACCCGCGGTGCTGAGCATGCTCGCGGTGCGCTCCGCGCTCGAGGACGGTCAGCTGCATCGGGTGCCGACGGCGGGCGCCCGGCTGCGCCGCCCGCTCACTGTGGTGTGGAGCGGGCCTCGACGGCTCAGCGGCCCGGCCGCTGAGCTGGCCGCCGCAGCATCGGCGCGACCGCTGACCGACCGCTGACTGACCACGGACCGGGCCGTGTACGTTCGTGACATGCCGATCCTCACGAACACCGCCGACCAGCCGGCCGAGCCGCGCCGCGGCGCCGTCTGGTCCATCGCCGAACCCGAGCGCGAGCTGGACTCGAACCTGATCCGGCTGCCCGCGGGAGACAGCATCCCGGCCCACGTCGGGGCCGAAGTGGACACGCTCATCCACGTGGTGAGCGGGGACGGCGCACTGGTCACCGAGGAGGGGGAGGAGCCGCTGCGGACCGGGGACGTCGCCCTGCTCCCGCGCCGCACGGTGCGCGGCTTCCGCGCCGGCGAGGACGGGCTGGAGTACCTCACCATCCACCGCCGGCGACGGTCGCTGCGCATTCAGAGCGGGCCGCCCCGCACCTGAGGTCGTCGGCACCCCGAGGGAGAGGGCAGACTGGACCCATGGCAGATTCTCAGGATTCCCGTGTAGCCGTCTACCTCGACTTCGACAACATCGTCATGTCCTGGTACGACCGGGTGCACGGACGACAGGCCTACAGCCGCGACCGCCAGCGCATCGCCGAGGACCCGACCGAGCCCGAGATCGCCGAGCGCCTGGCGAAGGCCACCGTCGACGTCGGCGCGGTCATCGACTACGCCGCCTCCTTCGGCTCGCTCACCCTCACCCGTGCCTACGCGGACTGGTCCTCCCCGGTCAACGCGATCTACCGCAGTCAGCTGGTGGCCCGCGCCGTGGACCTCGTGCAGCTGTTCCCCGCCGCGGCCTACGCGAAGAACGGCGCGGACATCCGTCTGGCCGTCGACACCGTCGAGGACCTCTACCTCATGCCCGACATCACCCATGTGGTGATCGTCGCCGGCGACTCCGACTACGTCCCCCTCGCCCAGCGCTGCCGGCGCCTGGGCCGCTATGTGATCGCGATGGGGGTGGCCGGCTCCACCGCGAAGTCCCTGGCCGCCGCCTGCGACGAGTTCGAGTCCTACGAGAACCTCCCCGGCGTCGAACGCCCCGCCGCCGCCGCGCAGAAGAGTCGGTCGCGCCGTGGAGGCGGCGGCAACGCCCAGACCTCCGGTGGCAACGACTCCACGGGCGAGGGCGGGGGCCAGCGCACCCGGTCCCGCCGCTCCGCCGATGCAGACGCCAAGGCTCGCGTCGCCGAGCGCGCCGCCGAGGAGGCCGCCGATGCCGCGGAGGAGGTCGAGGATGATGAGCCCGGGGAGGACCCGCGCGAGGCGGCGACCCAGCTGCTGCAGCGCGCTCTGCAGCTCGGCGATCGCGGGGACAGCGACTGGCTGCATGCCTCGGCGGTGAAGTCCCACATGCGCCGCATGGACGCGTCGTTCAGCGAGAAGGCCATCGGGTTCAAGTCCTTCAACGACTTCCTCAAGGGCAACGCCGACATCGCCGAGCTCTCCGAGAGTGGTCACGAGCGGCTGGTCCGAGCGAAGGACTGAGCACCACCACGGCGCGCCCCGTGACATGCCTCACCCTGCTGGGGGATACTTGGGGTGGCCCGTCGAAGGAGGCGCACCGATGAACCTGATGCTGTGGATCCTGGCCTTCCTGCTCGCGGCGATCTTCGCCGGCGCGGGTGCGGTCAAGCTCGTCACCACCCGTGACCAGCAGATCGACCGGACCCCCTATGTCGAGGACTTCCCGCAGATCGTGATCCGCGGGATCGGGGTGCTGGAGATCCTCGGCGCGATCGGGCTGCTCCTCCCCGCGCTCACGGGTGTCGCCACCGTGCTGGTGCCGCTGGCCGGCGCCGGGCTCGCGATCACCATGGTCTTCGCCGCCCTCGTGCACACCCAGCGCGGGGACGGCATCGCGGCCGCGATGCCGTCGATCCTGCTGGCGATCGTGTCGGTCTTCTTCGCCTGGTCACGCTTCGGTCCCTACCCGCTGTGACAGCGGGGCTTGCCCGCCCGCACGTTCCCGAGGAGGATCGCCGGATGGCACAGACCGATGTGATCACCTGGCTCCTGGACACCGACCCGGCACTGCGCTGGCAGGTCGAGCGCGACCTGCTCGACGCCCCTGAGGAGCAGTGGCAGGCCACCCGCGCCCGCATCTCCCAGGAGGGCTACGGCGCCGCCCTGCTCGCCCGCCAGGACCCGGCCACCGGCCTCTGGGCCGGCGGCGCCTTCTTCCCGGCCGGATTCCTCGAGGACCCGGCCAGCAGGGAGCTGCCCGGCCAGCCCTGGACCGCGACCACCTGGACGCTGACCACCCTGCGCGATTGGGGAATGGACGCCGCGCCGCTGATCGCCCGGGACACCCCCGCGAAGCTGGCAGAGCACGCGCACTGGGACGTCGACGCCTCCCTGCCGTACTGGGGCGGCGAGGTGGACGTGTGCATCAACGCGATGACGCTCGCCAACGGGCTCTGGCTGGGCGCCGACGTCGAGCCGCTCGTTCACTGGTTCCTCGAGCACCGGATGGACGAGGGCGGCTGGAACTGCGAGTGGGAGAGCGGCTCCACACGCGCGAGCTTCCACTCCACCCTCAACGCCCTGCAGGCGTTGCACGAGCACGAACGAGTCACCGGCGGCACCGCGGCCACCCGCGAGGCCCAGCGCGCCGGGGAGGAGTACCTGCTGCGACGGAACCTGACCCGGCGCGAGAGCACCGGCGAGATCGTCGGACCCTGGGTGGACCACTTCCTGTACCCGCCGCGACACATCTATACGGGGCTGCGGGCGCTGGACCACTTCCGGCGCGCCGGTCGCCGTGACCCGCGGATGCAGG
The DNA here is from genome assembly GCA_030457675.1 of Brachybacterium sp. GTDB lineage: Bacteria > Actinomycetota > Actinomycetes > Actinomycetales > Dermabacteraceae > Brachybacterium. The sequence goes on from JAKDUN010000003.1 coordinate 23,823, forward strand.
AGGCCGTGCAGATGGTGCAGGCCGCCCAGCAGGCCGATGGGACCTGGCTCCAGCAGCACGTGCTGCCCGGTGCGGTGTGGTTCGAGATCGACGTGGGTGTCGGCAAGCCCTCGCCCTGGCTGACGATGCAGGCGCTGCGGGTGCTGCGGTGGTGGAACGAGGGCTGAGAACCCACGGGATCACGGTTCGGTCACGTCGCTCGCCACGCTGATCCGGAGTGCGGGGCGGGGGGCGATGGGCTGTTAGGTTGCCAGTCACTGCTGGTGCGCCCCGTCACATGCGCCACCCCGGTTCACGACGCCGTGATCTCCGCGGCGTCCTCCTCGCCCCCTGGAGGCCCCCATGTTCGATGCTGCTTTCACTCCCCGACGCCGCGCCGTGCTGATCTCGATGGCGGGCGTTCCCGTCCTGCTGTCCGCCTGCGCTCAGACCACCGAGGACGGCGGTGGCGGCTCCGGCGGCTCCGACGACGGCGGTGGCGGCACCATGACCGTCGGCACCACCGACAAGGTCACCGCTCTGGACCCCGCCGCCGCCTATGACAACGGCTCCTCGACCGTGTGGACCCAGTGCTACGGCTACCTGCTCTCGGTCGCGATCGGCTCCGAGGACGGCCGCCCCGAGCCGGACCTCGCCGAGAGCGCCGAGTTCACCAGCGACACCGTGTACACGGTGACGCTCAAGGAGGGGCTGACCTTCGCCAACGGCAACGAGCTGACCACCGAGGACGTCAAGCACACCTTCGACCGACAGCTCACGATCGCCGACCCGTCGGGCCCGTCCAGCCTGCTGGGCAACCTCGACTCCGTCGAGATCGTCGACGACCTCACCGTCGAGTTCCACCTCAAGGAGCCCGACGACCAGACCTTCCCCTACGTGCTGACCAGCCCGGTGGGTCCGATCGTCGACGCCGAGGTGTTCCCCGCCGACGCCGTCCTGCCGGACAACGAGATCGTTGCCGCTGAGGCCTTCTCCGGCCCGTACAACATTACCAGCTGGAAGATCAACGAGCTGGTCACCTATGAGGCGTTCGCGGACTACCAGGGCCTGTACGGCACGCCGGCCACCTCCAGCGTGGTGATGTCCTACTACGCCGACCAGAACAACATGAAGCTGGACATCCAGGAGGGCAACATCGACTGCGTGTGGCGCTCCCTGTCCGCCACCGACATCGCGGACCTCCAGGGCGACGACGGGGTCACCGTCCACGAGGGCCCCGGCGGCGAGATCCGCTACATCGTGTTCAACTTCCACACCAACCCCTACGGCGAGAAGACCGAGGACCCGGACCCCGCCAAGGCCAAGGCCGTGCGCCAGGCCGTCGCGGACCTGCTGGACCGCGCGGCGATCTCGGAGACCGTCTACAACGGCACCTACACCCCGCTGTACTCGTACATCCCCGAGGGCCTGCCGGGCTCCGGCACCCAGTTCCAGGACCTGTACGGCGACGGCTCCGGCGGCCCCGATGCCGACCGGGCGACGAAGCGTCTCGAGGACGCCGGCGTCGAGATCCCGGTGCAGCTCAGCCTGCAGTACAACCCCGATCACTACGGCAACTCCTCCGGTGACGAGTACGCCGCGGTGAAGAACCAGCTCGAGGCCGACGGCCTGTTCGCGGTGGATCTCCAGTCCACCGAGTGGGTCCAGTACTCCGAGGACCGCGTCAGCGACGTCTACCCGGCCTACCAGCTGGGCTGGTTCCCGGACTACTCCGATGCGGACAACTACCTCGCACCGTTCTTCGCCACGGAGAACTTCCTGGGCAACCACTTCGAGAACGCCGAGGTCGACGAGCTCATCGCGACTCAGCGCGGCACCCAGGACCCGGCGGAGCGCGAGGCGCTGTTCGTGCAGATCCAGGATCTCGTGGCCGAGGAGATCTCCACCCTGCCGCTGCTGCAGGGGGCGCAGATCGCGGTCTCCACCGCAGAGGTCCAGGGCGTGACCCTGGACTCCTCCTTCAAGTTCCGCGTCTCGCCGATCTCGAAGTGACCTCCGTCCTCGAGACAGAGGTCGAGGACGCCCCCCGGCGCTCGCGCAAGCGGGCGCCGGGCGGCGGCCTCGGCCGGTACATCCTGGTCCGCTTCCTGCTGATCATCCCCACCATCTTCATCCTGATGACGATGGTGTTCTTCCTGATGAGGATCACCGGCGATCCGCTCACGGCGGCGCTCGGCGGCCGCCTCACCCCGGCGCAGCTCGCCGAGCGGCGCGCCGAGGCCGGCTACGACCGGCCGCTGATCGTGCAGTACTTCGACTACCTCGGCGGGGTGCTGCGCGGGGACTTCGGCACCACCTACTCCGACAACACCCCGGTCTCCGAGGTGCTGACCACCTACGGTGCGGCGACCTTCGAACTGGTCATGTACGCACTGGTGGTCGCGCTGCTGCTCGGCGTGCCGCTGGGCATGATCGCGGCTCGTACCCGCGACCGCTGGCCCGACGCGGTGCTGCGCATCATCGCGATCCTCGGCTACGCCACCCCCGTGTTCTTCGTGGGCCTGCTGCTCAAGCTCGTGTTCTCCGTGGGCCTGGGCTGGCTGCCGGTGGCCGGACGGCTGTCCACCGAGGGGCAGATATCCATGAGCACGATCCTCAATCCCACCCCGTTCTTCCTGCTGGACGCACTGCGGCTGGGGGACATGGAGCTGCTGGGCGATGTGGTCCGGCACGCGATCCTGCCCGCTGTCGCACTGGGCATCCTCACCGGCGGCATCTTCCTGCGCCTGGTGCGTACGAACATGATCGGCACGCAGGATATGCAGTACATCGAATCGGCCCGCTCCCGCGGAGTGGCCGAGAGGCGGCTCACCACCCGGCACGCGCTGCGCCCCGCGCTGATCCCGATCATCACCGTGATGGGCATGCAGGTCGCGCTCATGCTCGGCGGCGCGGTGCTCACCGAGACCACCTTCGAGTGGAACGGGCTGGGCTACATGCTCGCCGAGTACATGAAGGCCCGCGACTACGTCGCCGTGCAGGGCATCGTCATGATGCTCGCCGTGATCGTCGCGGTCTCGAACTTCGTCGTCGACGTGGTCGCTGCGCTGATCGACCCGAGAGTGAGGTACTGAGATGACTCTCTCGAACCCCGAACCGATCGGCGAGGGCGACCCGGCCGAGGCCGATCTGGCCGCCGAGGCGAGCGCCGTCGCCTCCCGGCGCAGCACCCCCTGGTACCTGCGCCTGCCGATCATCAGTCACCTGCGCAGCAGCGTCGGCCTGCAGCGAGGCATGCTCATCACCGGCGTGGTGCTGGTCGGCATCCTGCTGCTGACCGCGTTGTGCGCGCCGCTGATCGCGCCCTACGGCTTCGCCGACACCTCGGCGGACGGCACCCGCTTCGGCACCCAGCAGCCGCCCTCGGCCGCGCACCTGCTGGGCACCACGGTGACCGGCTTCGATGTGCTCTCCCGCGTGATCTGGGGGACCCGCACCGCGGTCGCGGTGATGGCCTGCGCGGTCGCCGCCTCCCTGTTCATCGGGGTCGCGCTCGGACTGCTGTCCGGCTACGTCGGCGGCTGGCTGGACCGGCTGCTGGTGATGGTGGCCGACGCGGTCTACGCCTTCCCCTCCCTGCTGCTGGCGATCGTGATGTCGATCGTGATCTCCGGCGGACAGTCCAACGCCTGGGGCGGCATCGCCGCCGCCGCCATCTCGATCACCGTGGTGTTCATCCCGCAGTACTTCCGAGTGATCCGCGCCGAGGTGGTGCGACTGAAGGCCGAGCCGTTCGTGGAGGCCGCGAAGGTGGTGGGCACCGGCCACCGCCGCATCATGGGTACGCACCTGCTGCGCAACGCCACCCGCACCCTGCCGCTGATCTTCACCCTCAACGCCTCCGAGTCGATCCTCACCCTGGCGGCGCTGGGATTCCTGGGCTTCGGCATCGAACCGACCAGCGCCTCCGAATGGGGCTACGACCTCAATCGCGCGATGGCGGATGCGACCAGCGGGATCTGGTGGACCGGCATGTTCCCGGGCCTCGCGATCGCCCTGGCCGTGCTCGGCGTGACCCTGGTGGGCGAGTCCATCAACGATCTCAACGACCCGCGTCTGCGCACCCGTCGCGCGCGCCGTAAGACCCCACGGAAGCAGGTGACGGCATGACCGCCACGCAGAACGAGGAGTCGCGCCTGGCGATCCGCGAGCTCGACGTCCACTTCGCGACCGACGGCGGCGATGTCCACGCGGTCGACGGGGTGAGCCTCGAGGTCGCCCCGGGGGAGATCCTCGCGATCGTCGGTGAATCCGGCTCCGGCAAGTCCGTCACGGCTCGTTCCGTGCTGGGGCTGCTGCCGGAGACGGCGGAGGCCTCCGGCGCGGTGATCGTCTCCGGGACGGACCTGGTGGGTCTGTCCCAGGCGCAGCTGCGTGCGATGCGCGGCGAGGACGTCTCGATGATCTTCCAGGAGCCCTCCAGTGCGATGAACCCGGTCTTCCCGATCTGGTGGCAGCTCGGGGAGGGCCTGCGCGCCCACCGCCCGAAGATCACCAAGAAGGAGATCCGAGCGGAGGCGATCACAGCGCTGGAGTCGGTGGGGATCCCCGACGCCGCCGAGCGCATCGACCGCTACCCCCACGAGTTCTCCGGCGGCCAGAAGCAGCGCATCATGATCGCGATGGCGCTCACGCTCGGCGCCGAGCTGATCGTCGCCGATGAGCCCACCACCGCGCTGGACGTCACCGTGCAGGCCGAGATCCTCGGACTGCTGCGCGACATCCGGGAGCGCACCGGCACCTCGATCATCGTGATCACCCACAACATGGGGGTGGTCGCCGACCTCGCCGATTCCGTCGCGGTGATGTTCCAGGGGCAGATCATCGAACGGGCCGGGGTGCGGGAGCTGTTCGCGAACCCTCGTGAGGAGTACACCCAGAAGCTGCTCGCCGCGGTGCCTCACCTGGGCCGGAACTCGGCCTGGACCGCCCTCGAACCGGCCCAGCAGGAGGCCCTCACCGCGGCCGAGCCGGTGGTGGTGGCGAAGGACCTGGTCATCGAGTATCCGGGCCGGATGGGCAAGCCCGCGTTCCGGGCGGTCAAGGGCGTGGACTTCGAGATCCGCGCCGGCGAGGTGTACGGGCTGGTGGGGGAGTCGGGCTCCGGCAAGACCACCATCGGCCGGGCCATCGCCGGCCTGGAGCGCACCACCGGGGGGAGCCTGAGCGTGCTGGGGCACGAGATGAACGGGATGCGGGAGAAGGCCTTCAAGCCGCTGCGCCGACGCATCGGCTTCGTGTTCCAGGACCCGGCGACCTCCTTCAACCCGCACCTGACCATCGAGCAGTGCATCGCCGAGCCGCTGGTCGTGCACGAGCAGCAGCTGACCCCCGCTGAGCGGGGGAAGCGCGTGCGCGACCTGTTGGAGGCGGTCGAGCTGCCGGGACGGTACGCCGAGCGGTACCCGCACGAGCTCTCCGGCGGGCAGCGTCAGCGCATCTCCCTGGCTCGGGCGCTGGTGCTCGAGCCGGAGCTGCTGGTCGCCGACGAGCCCACCAGCGCCCTGGACGTCTCGGTGCAGGCGACGGTGCTGGACCTGTTCCGGGAGCTGCAGACGCGACTGGGCTTCGCGGCGCTGTTCATCAGCCACGACCTGGCGGTGGTCGACTCGCTCGCCCACCGCATCGGGGTGCTGTTCCGCGGCGACCTGGTCGAGGACGGCCACGGCCCCGACGTGCTGCAGCGACCCACGCACGAGTACACCCGCAAGCTCATCGCCTCCCTGCCGGTCCCGGATCCGGTCGAGCAGGAGAAGCGGCGGGCAGCATTCCAGGCGGAGTGGGGGAGCGGCACGCCCGGGTGAACGGGCAGGTGCGCTGAGACTCAGACCCGCCCGAATCGCGGCACGGCCCCGGCGACGATCGCTTCCACGATCGGGACGTCGGGGCCGGCCCAGTCGCGGTTCGGCAGGTCCGCACGGTCCACCCATTCCAGCCGGTCGTGATCGGTGCTGCCGGCGGGATCCATGCCCTCCAGTCGCGCCCAGTAGCAGTCCAGGTGGAGGTCGCGGTCGCCGATATCGGCCTCTCCTCGACCGATCAGCCAGCCGACCGTGATATCGACGCCCAGCTCTTCCCGCACCTCCCGGACCAGCGCCTGCTGCGGGGACTCGTCCGGTTCGATCTTCCCGCCGGGGAACTCCCAGAGCCGCGCGGCGCTCCTGCCCGGGGCGCGTCGCGCGATGAGGATCTGCTCACCGCGCACGATCACCGCGCCCACTACCCGCAGGGGTGCGGGCTCGACGGGCAGCTCCTCTTCCGTCCCGGCGTCATACCACCGTTCCGGCACCTCGGCGACGCCGACGTCCTCGGGCCACCAGGCGTGGCCGCACTCCTGGCACTCCCGCTCCGGGCCGGAGCCCACGCAGCCCTCCCAGATGACCCATGGCGGAGAGGACTCGTACGCCTCGAGCATCGGCATGCCGATCACGTGATGGAGCACCTGGTCGCCGCCGCAGCGCGGGCAGGTTCCGCGCACCCACGGGGACTGGGCGGAGTCCTCCTCCGCCTCGGTGCCGCCTTCCGGAAGGATCATCATCCCTGCAGTCTTCCCGATCGGGGTGACGGATGAACCCGATCAGCGGGGCACTCCCACACCGCCGAAGAGCATCAGGGCGAGCACGACCAGCAGCACCAGCAGGCACCCCGCCCCGCTCAGGACGGCGGCGAGGAGGACGTTCGAGCGCGCCTCCGCCTGCGATACCGGTGCCGCCGGCGGAGGGGTGAAGCGCTCGTGGGGTCCCGAGTCTGAACTGGGGTCGGTGACAGCGTTGGTGACAGCGTCGGGGTCGGGATCGGGGTCGGGCACCGGCGAGATCATGCCGATCCGGGCAGCGCCGCCAGCACGGCCTCGCCGTACTCGGCGAGCTTCTTGGCCCCGACGCCGCTGACCGCTCCGAGCTGGGCGACCGACTCCGGGCCGGCCTCGATGATCCCCACCAGCGTGGCGTCGGAGAAGACCATGTAGGGCGGGATCTGCTTCTCCTTCGCGACCGAGGTGCGCCAGGCGCGGAGGGCCTCGAAGCGCTCCTGCTGCGCGGGCTCGAGGCTCTCGGCGGCGCGGGAGGCGCCTGTTGCCCGTCGGCCGCCTCCCCGCGCGGTGCGCTGCGGGGTGCGGTCCACGGCCAGCTCGACGGTGACCTCGCTGCGCAGCACCGGCCCGGCCTGCGGGCCCGGCACCAGCACGCCGTAGTCGCCCTCGGCCTCGATGATGCCGCGGGCCAGCAGCTGTCGTATCGCGGTGCGCCATTCCTTCTCGCTGAGCTCCTCGCCGATGCCCCACACGCTCAGCTCGTGGTGGCGTGACTGGCTGGAGCGCTGGTTCTCCCGGCCCCGCAGCACCTCGATGACCTGCCCGGAGCCGAACTTCTGACCTCGTTCGCGATCCAGGCGGATCAGTGCTGAGAGCAGCTTCTGCGCTGCGACGGTGGCGTCCCAGGTCTGTGGCGGGGACAGGCAGGTGTCGCAGTTCCCGCAGGACTCGAACTCTGCGTCCTGACCGAAATAGCTCAGCAGCTGCACCCGTCGGCAGGAGACCGTCTCGCACAGCGCGAGCATCGCGTCGAGATGGGAGCGGGCATTGCGCTTGAACAGCTCGGAGCCCTCGCCGGTGTCGATGAACTTCCGCTGGCTGACCACATCCCCCAGGCCGTACGCCATCCAGGCGGTCGAGGGCTGTCCGTCACGCCCCGCGCGACCGGTCTCCTGGTAGTAGCCCTCGATGGACTTGGGCAGGTCCAGGTGGGCTACGAAGCGGACGTCGGGCTTGTCGATGCCCATCCCGAAGGCGATGGTCGCCACGATGATCAGCCCGTCGGCCCGCAGGAACTGCTCCTGGTGGTCCCGGCGCACGGCCGCGTCGAGGCCCGCGTGATACGGCAGGGCGGGGATCCCGCGCGCCACCAGCGCCTCCGCCGTCTGCTCGACGCTCTTGCGCGAGAGGCAGTAGACGATCCCCGACTCGCCCTCGTGCTCGGAGGTGATCAGCTTCAGCAGCTGCTCGCGCGGGGCGGCCTTGGGCTCGATGCGGTACTGGATGTTGGGGCGGTCGAAGCTGGAGACGAAGTGCTCGGCTCGCTGCATCTGCAGGCGCTCGGTGAGCTCGCGGTGCGTGGCCTCGGTGGCGGTCGCGGTCAGAGCGATCCGCGGCACCTGCGGGAACGCCTCGGCGAGCACCGACAGCCCGAGATAGTCGGGGCGGAAGTCATGGCCCCACTGGGAGACGCAGTGCGCCTCGTCGATCGCGAACAGGGCGATCTCCGCGCGTCCCAGCAGGTCCTGGGTGCGGGGGAGGACCAGCCGCTCCGGCGCCATGTACAGCAGGTCCAGCTCGCCGGCCAGCAGCTGCTGCTCGACCGCCTGGGCCTCATGGAACTCGAGGGTGGAATTGAGATAGGCGGCGCGGATACCGACGGCCTCCAACGCCGCGACCTGGTCGCTCATCAGAGCGATCAGCGGGGAGACCACGATCCCGGTGCCCGCGCGCAGCAGGGAGGGGATCTGGTAGCACAGCGACTTGCCGCCGCCGGTGGGCATCAGCACCACCGCATCGCCGCCGGCGGCGACCTGCTCGATGATCGCGGCCTGGTCCCCGCGGAAGGTGTCATAGCCGAAGACCGTCGAGAGGATCTCGAGCGCGCGGCCGGTCTGCCCGGCGTCGCCCTCGCGGAGCGCGGAGATCGGGTCGGCGGCAGGCGGGGTGCTCATGGTGGCCACTGTAGGCGGGCGGGCCGACGGGCCGCGAGCGGGGCAGGTGGGATGTGGACGAAGGGTGTCGCAGGGGACGCCCCCGTGCCTACGATGCCTGCATGACCGCGACGGAGGTCCACCTGCGCCCCGCCGATCCCGCTGATGCCGCGGGCGTCGGCGCGATGCACTTCGCCTCCTTCGTGGAGACCTACTCAGAGCTCGCCGCTCCCGACTTCTGGGACCGGGCCACCGCCGAGCGCAGCATCGAGAACTGGCGGCGGATGCTCGACGCAGGAATCCCCGCCATGCTCGCCGAGGCGGAGGGTGCCGTCGTGGGGCTGGCCATGGTCTCCGCCGCGGTGACCCGGGACGAGATCGAGCCCGTGCGGGACCGGGAGCTGACCAACCTCTATGTGCTCGCGCAGCACCAGGGAAGCGGTATCGGTCGGGCGCTGCTGGAGGCCGTGCTGCCGGCAGGTGCCCCGGCCCAGCTGTGGGTCGCGCAGGGAAATCCGCAGGCGGTGCGCTTCTACGAGCGTCACGGCTTCGCAGCCGACGGCGCGACAGTCGACGGCTCCGGCTTCGGGGGGATCGCCGCGTTGCGCATGGCGCGCTGACCGGGCGACGCAGCAACAGGTCGCGGGGCGGAACAGCTCCAGGGCGAACGACTCTGCGTTCGTTTGTCGGCCCCGTCGTTGATGATTCATTCAGCTCGAACATCCGGGCGGCGCCCTCCGCGGGACCGCGTGGCCGAGCACACCCCATCCCTTCGTCGGGCGGCGCTCGCCTGCCCGAACGTCCTCAAGGAGCATCCATGTCCTCGTCCACGCCCCCGCCCTCTGGCGGATCCCCTCAGCAGCAGGGTCTCGGTCCTCAGTTCCCGGGACAGGGCTCACCCCTCCCACCCGCGCCGCAGGGAGCCGATTTCGGCGTTCACCCCGCGCAGCAGCCCGGTGGTTTCGCGCCGCAGCAGGCACAGTTCGCCCCCGGCTCCTACCAGGGCGGTCCGGGGCAGCAGGCCCCGGCGCAGAAGCCCCCGAAGGACTTCGTGGTGGCCTGGCTGCTGGCGCTGTTCCTCGGCGCGCTGGGGGTGGACCGCTTCTATCGCGGATTCCTCGGGCTGGGCATCCTGAAGCTCGTGACCTGCGGTGGAGCCGGCATCTGGGCGCTGATCGACGTGCTGATCATCATCGTCACCGGCGGTCGAGACAGCACCGGACAGCAGCTGGCCGGGTACGACAGGAGCAAGAAGATCGCCTGGATCGTCACCCCGATCGTGCTGGTGCTGGGGATGATCTTCAGCAGTGTCAATGCTGCGACCGGCGCGGACGACGCAGCGGTGCCGGAACCGGACGAGGTGGTCGCTGCGGCCCCGGCCGAGGTCGAGGACGAGCCCGCCGACGGTGCCGTGGCAGAGCCCGCGGGGGCGGAAGTGCCCGCTGAAGAGGCGCCTGCCGACGATGCACCTGCGGAGGCTCCCGCTGAGGAGCCGCCGGTCGCCGCGGAGGCTCCTACCGCCGAGGTTCCCACGGCGCAACAGGCCATGACCGCAGCCGTCGACCAGGGACGCACCGACGCCGAGTCCGCCGAGACGGATCTGCAGCGTGCCAACGTCCTCAACGAACGCAGCGAGACCCTGTGCGAGACGGTGCCCGAGGGCGTCGTGCAGGACTGGATCGGCACGGTCGAGACGGTCGACGCGAACGGCGAGGGCAAAGCCGTGGTGGTCGTCTCGATCGAGGACGACATCGAGATCGGCACCTGGAACAACGCCTTCTCGGACATCAGCGACAACACCCTCATCGAGCAGGGCGACCCGCTGTACGACGCCGCGCTCGACCTCGCCCCCGGTGACACGGTCCAGTTCTCCGGAACGCTCAAGACCGGCAGCGAGAGCAACGACGCCTGCTACTACACCTCGAACCTCACCGAGGTGATGTCGATCGAGTCCCCGGACTACATCATCAGCTTCTCGGACCTGCGCACGGTCCAGTGATCCTCCGCAGGACCCGGTGACGACGGGCTGCGGCATCGTGCCGCAGCCCGTCGCCGCGCGACGTTCGACCAGTAGCCTCTGTCCCAGGGCCCGGCCGCGGCCCGCCGTGGCAGCGCACAGTTCCGTCCCGGAGTGGGGTCACCGATGAGCACGCGTTACCTGATGAGGCTCGGCAAGTCGCCGTTCGAGGTCGCCGATGCCTTCCATACGCTGGACCGCAACCTGCTCGGCACGAACAGCGGGAACCTGATCTACGGCGCCGCCGCCCACAAGCTCTTCTCGACCCGGGACACGGTGGTCGAGCCGAACCGCTATCGCATCAGCGCCGGCCGCGCCGCCGAGGTGAACGCGGAGTACGACGGATTCATCCTGCCGCTGGCCAACGCCTTCCGTCCGGACTTCGAGGACGAGCTGCGGCGCACTGCGGACTTCCTCGAGCGCCTCACGATCCCCTTCGTGATGCTGTCCGGCGGGGCGCAGCTGCCCCTGGACGGCGACCCCTCGCAGCTCCGTGCGATGGAGCCCACGATCAAGCGATTCGCCCGGGCCGTCCTGAACGGCTCCAGCGCCCTGACCGTGCGGGGCGAGATGACCGCCGAATACCTGCACTCCCTCGGGTTCAAGGAGGTGATCGTCGTGGGGTGCCCCTCCCTGACCCTCCACGGACCCGGTCACCGGGTCGAGGCCCCCGGGACGCTCGAGCCCGGAGCGCCGATCGCCTACAACATGGAGACGAAGGATCCCTTCGGCGGGGATCTGATCGAGGACGCGGAGCAGCACTACCGCGCCACCTACATCGCGCAGGAGCACGGCACCCTGGAGCTGATGCTCTGGGCGACCTCTCCCTACGAGGCCGCGGACGCCCGGCTGCCGCTGGAGCGCTCCCACCCGCAGTTCACCCAGGCTCGGGCCGAGATGTTCCTCGACGCCTCTGCGTGGATCGACCGCCTCTCGCAGATGGAGTTCTCCTTCGGGGCGCGGGCGCACGGCAACATCGCGGCTCTGCTGGCGGGAACCCCCAGCGTCATGCTCGCCCACGACTCACGAACCCTGGAGCTGGCGAGGCACCACGGCATCCCGCACCTGACACGGGGCCGTGACACCATCCCATCGACCGTCGAGGAGCTGTACGCCCGCGCCGACTTCACGGAGTTCAACCGTGGCCACGCCGCACGCTTCGAGACGCTGAGCGGCTTCCTCCACGACAACGGCTTCGCACACATCCACGACCCGGGACAGGAATCCGCCCGGGCCGAGTACGAGCACCGGATCGCGACGATGTCCTTCCCGCCGGCCGTCCGCCCCGCCTGGCTCGGCGAATCCTCTGCAGCGACGCAGAAGCGCGCCGTGCTCCAGGACCGGGAGGTCCGCCGGAAGCAGACCCAGGCCGCGATCCGGCGCGAGGCCGCCGCCCGGCAGAAGCGGACCCAGGGACAGCTCGATCGGCTCGAGCGGAGGATCGAGGCCGCGGAGACGGCGCTCGAGGAGACGCGGCGGCGAGCCCGCGCCGCGGAGGAGCGCGCCGCGGCGGCCGAGGCACGGCTCACGGCGGCGGACCAGCGCCTGCGCACCGTCTCCCGCCGGGCGGCAGAGACCGAGGACCGGGCCCGACGGGCGCTGCGGGTCCCCACCCGTCTCACGGACGCCCTCTCGCGCCTGCGAGGCCGACGCTGACCGCGGCGCCCCGACTCGCCGTGTCCTCCGGCACGTCACGGCGCGGAACGTCCTATCGTGGCGACAGTCACATCAGCTCCGGGCCAGGTCCTCGGCACGACGTCGTGCGGACCGGCCCCACCACTGAGGAGTGTGCTCCATGTCCAGCGCCCCCGGAACCCGTCCCGTCCGGAAGGAGGGCACGGCGATCTCGCGCGCCATGCGCCCCCTGAACCATGTGGTGGAGCGGTTCATCCCCTCCGCTCTCGTGTTCTCGATCGTCCTGACCTTCATCGTCGCGATCCTCGGCCTGATCCTCACCCCCACCGGCCCGGCCGATCTCATCGTGCACTGGGGCGACGGGCTGGCCGGCCTGCTCGCCTTCATGACCCAGATGGCGCTGATCCTGCTGCTGGGGCACATGCTCGCCAACACCGGACCGGTGCGGGCGGTGCTGTCCCGCCTCGCTTCGATCCCGCGGACGGAGCTGACCGCGTACGTCTTCGTCTTCGTCGTGGCCTCCGCGGCGGCGCTGATCACCTGGGGCCTGGGGCTCGTCGTCGGAGGTCTGTTGGCGCGCGAGGTCGCCTATCAGGGGCGGGCCCGTGGTCTCGAGCTGCACTTCCCGATGCTCGTCGCCGCCGGCTTCGGCGGCTTCGTGGTCTGGCACATGGGGTACTCGGCCTCCGGGCCGCTGACCGCCGCGACCGAGGGGTCGTTCCTCCAGGAGTCCCTGGGCGGGCAGGCCGTCCCGATGTCCGAGACGGTGTTCTCGACCTGGAACCTGCTCGCCGCGCTGGCGACCATCGTGGTCGTCGCGCTGGCCCTGTTCCTGGTGGCGCCCCGTCGCGGGGACCGGATCACGCAGCTGACGGTCGATGCCCGCGAGACCGCGGAGGACGGCCAGGAAGCCGTCGTCACCCCGGCCGACCGCCTCGATGCCAGCCGGGTGGTCACCGTGCTCCCGGGCCTCGCACTGGTCGCCTACCTGGCGCTGCATTTCGCTGACGGCGGCACCCTCTCCCTGGACACCGTGAACTGGTCCTTCCTGGCCCTCATCCTGCTGCTGGTGAAGAACCCCTTCGAGCTGATCCACCTCACGCAGCGGGCCGCCGGCAACGTCGGCGAGATCCTGCTGCAGTTCCCTCTCTACGCCGGGATCCTGGGCATGATGGCCGGCTCCGGGCTCATCCAGGTGTTCTCCGACGCCCTCGTGTCGATCTCCACCGCGACCACCTTCGGCATCTTCGCGTTCCTCGCCGCGGGATTGGTGAACTTCTTCGTCCCCTCCGGCGGCGGACAGTTCGCGGTGCAGGGCCCGATCATGCTGGGTGCCGGTGCCGATCTCGGCGTGGATCCGGCGATCACCATCATGGCCGTCTCCTACGGCGACCAGTGGACCAACATGATCCAACCGTTCTGGGCGCTCCCGCTGCTGGCCATCGCCGGACTGAAGATGCGCGACATCCTCGGCTACACCACGATCGTGCTCCTCGCCTCCGGACTGGTGTTCGTGGGGACGCTGCTGATCGTGTCGCTCTGAGCGGCGGCCGGCAGCTCCGCAGCGAGGTGCGGTGCGGCAGCCGCGCCGGATTCACAGATCCCGGCGGCGGAAGGCGAGCAGTGCCGCGATGAGGAGGACGACACCGGCAGCCGAGAGGCCGAGGAATGCCACGATGGAGAACACCTCGACCGGCATGCGAGGAAGGTGCTGGAAGATCGAGAGGTTCCGGACCCAGGCCGGCAGCGGCTCGCCGAAGAAGCGGATGACCACGCCGAATCCGTACACCACCCAGGAGAGTCCCTGCCAGCGCGGCGCAAGCCCGTACAGGGCGGCCGAGATGCCCGTCAGCGCGAGCAGCTCCGGGAACCGGCCGATGACGGCGCCGAGCACGGCGCCCTGCAGGTCGGGATCACCGGTGGCCGCGGCCGCCGCGGCGCCGAGTCCCCACCCGGAGACCAGCAGGATGAGCGCGGTCCCGGCCACCGTGACCAGCACCCAGGAACCGAGCCAGGCGAGCCGCCCGGTCGCGGTGCCGAGCGCGCTCCCGAGGCGCCCCTCAGTCTCCTCCGCCTTCACCCGGGCCATCGAGGTGAGGACGAAGATGCCCACCAGCAGCGACAGGGTGACACCGAGCAGACTGAGGTAACCGCGCTCCAGGTCCGCGCCGAAGGTGGCCTCGCCTCCTTCGACCGCGCCGACAGCGCGGACCAGGCTTCCCCAGACCAGACCGAGCAGACCCATCGCCACCATCCACCACAGGATCGTGCGGCGCTGCACGCGCAGCGCGAGCGCGAACGGCGTCGACAGCCAGCGCGACGCCGCCGCCCGGCCGCGGCGGGGAGCGAAGAATCCGCGGCCGACGTCGCGGCGGACCGACAGCGCGTAGCCGAGCGCGACGAACACCGCCCCGGTCCCCAGCGAGAGCAGCACCGGCCACCAGGAGGGGTCCGTGATCGGCTTCGTGAGATTAGCCCAGGACATCGGCGAGAGCCACAGAGCGGGATGGTCATTGCCCTGGGCCGCCGCCGCGCCACGTCCGATCGAGGCCACGGCGAGGGCCGCCCCGGAGATCCCGGCGGCGCTCCTTCCGGTGGAGACCAGCTGCACGGTCGACGCGGTCAGGCCGGCGAAGAACAGTCCGTTCGCCCCGATCGAGGCCCCGAAGAGGACCGCGTCCCCGCCGCCGAACCCGATGCTCACGGCACCGGCGGTCAGGAGCACGGTGAGCGCGGCGTTGCTGAGCACCGCCACGAGCAGGGCGGCCGTCAGCGGTGCGTGGCGACCGATCACGGCGGTGCGCACCAGCTCGGCCCGACCCGACTGCTCCTCGCCCCGGGTATGGCGCACGACCAGGAGGATGCTCATCAGCGCTGCGGCCAGCAGGAACTCCTGGTTGTACATCAGGAAGTACGTCTGCAGCGTGACCGAGTCCAGGCCGTAGACCGGCCCGGCGAAGACATCGAGCATGGTGCGGGCCTCCGCCAGGTCATCGACGGCGCGCTGCGGGTCCGGACCGGCGGTCGACTCCAGAGAACGGAAGAAGAAGGGCACGAAGATCGCGATCGCGATCGTCCACAGCGGGAGCCTCAGCCGGTCCCGTCGCAGACCGAGTCGCAGCAGCAGCCCGGTGCCGACCAGTGCGTCACGCATCGCCGCTCACCGCCTCCCGCATGGTGTAGTGGCGCAGCATGAGCTCCTCCAGACTCGGCGGAGCACTGCGCAGCGCCTCGATGCCGAAGCCGGTCAGGTGCGCGAGCGCGCCGTCCAGGCCGCCGCCCGTGACCAGGAAGCGTGCCGTTGCTCCGTCCTGCTCCAGGTCGCTCACCCCGTCCAGGGCGCTCAGTCCCGTGGCAGGTTCCCGGGTGGTGACCTCGACATGGGTGCCGGAGAGGTGCCGCATCTCAGCGAGCGTGCCGGTCTCGACGGTCATGCCGCCGCGCACGATGCTGACGCGGTCGGCGAGCCTCTCGACCTCCGCCAGGATGTGACTGGAGAGCAGCACCGTGCGGCCCTCTGCGCGGACCCGCTCGATCTCGTCCTGGAACACGAGCTCCATGAGCGGATCGAGGCCCGAGGTGGGTTCGTCGAG
>JAKDUN010000527.1 GCA_030457675.1 Brachybacterium sp.
GAGGCGGACTGGTCCAGGCCGCCCGTGGAGGCGCCCGCGAAGTCGGTCTCGGCGGTGATCGCGGCCCGCACCCGGTCCAGCGGTCCCGTGCCGAGGGTCAGCAGGTCCTCGATGGCCTCCGCCGCGGCGCACTCGAGCGCGGCGGAGCTGGAGAGTCCGGCGCCCAGCGGCACCTGGCCGTCGATCATGATGTCCATGCCGCGGGTGGAGGCGCCCGAGATGCGCGAGCGCAGCGCCCACAGCACCCCGGCCACATAGGCCGGCCAGCCGGTGACGGCCTCCGGCGTGAGCGTCCGGGCGTCGATGTCCAGGACCGTCTCGTCCTGGGCGGAGCGCAGGCGCAGCCGGTTGGTGGGCGTGCGCGCGGCCGCCGCGAAGCAGCGATGGGAGATCGCCATCGGCAGGCACAGCCCGTCCTGGTAGTCGACGTGCTCACCGATGATGTTCACCCGGCCGGGCGCGGACCAGACCCCGTCGGGCACGTACCCGAAGGACTCCTCGAACAGCTGCGCGGCCCGGTCTGCGGCCGCGGAGCGCTCGGGGGCGGCGGACAGCTCCGCCGGGGCCCGATCGGTGCCGGGGGCAGTGGGGGCTGCAGGAGCGAGGGAGTCGGCACTGGTCATGGAGATCCTTCCGGAGCGGTCAGGGGCCGGGACGCAGCGGAAGGCGACCCCCGCCCGGCACGGCGTCCGAGAGTCTAACCGTCATCTCGACAAGAGCACAGGAATGCTTCTCAGGGTCGCTCGGCGGGTTCTCCGGGTCGCACGGCGAGGCATGCCACCGACGGCGCGGGGATCGGCTCCGCGGCGGTGGTGAGCTCCTCTCCGCTGCGCCGCAGCACGTCGATGCGGTCACCGTCCTGGGCGGCGACCAGCACCAGGTCGCCCCACTGGGTGAAGTGGCGCGGGTGCGCCCCCACCTCGACCTCGGTCACCAGCAGCGGCCGCATCGGGGCGAGCGAGAGCAGCGAGAGGGTGTCGGGCCCCCGATTGGCCACCAGCAGCAAGGATTCGTCCTCGGTCAGCTCGATGTGGGAGAGGGCATTGACCCCCTCGCTCCCGCTCGCGGGGATCATCGAGCGCACGCTCCACCGGTGCGTCGGCCCCTCCATCGCGGCGGGCAGGGGGCGCTGCGGGGCGGACTCGCTCCGGCTCGCCGTGGCGACCATGCCCGAGCGCTCGCAGGAGATGTGCAGCTGCTCGGACTCGTGGTCGGCCACGAGGTGGCGGGGACCGCTGCCGCGGCTGAGCGGGATCTCCCCGGCGAGGTCGATCATCCCGGCGACGTCCTGGCGGTACAGCAGCACCCGGTCCAGTCCGAGGTCCGGGACGGCCAGCAGCTGGGTGCCCGGCAGGGCGACCACCTGGTGCGGGTGCGGACCCTCCAGGTCGCTCTCGACGCTGTTGTCGCCGCTGTCGCGGAGGTCGCGGTGGTCGTCCAGATCGATCTGCTCGATCGGGGCCCCGGCGTCGTCCAGCCGCACCGTGGCCACGGTGCCCGCGCCGTACTGCGCGATGATCAGGGTGGAGGGGTCGGTGCCGCGGCTGAG
>JAKDUN010000121.1 GCA_030457675.1 Brachybacterium sp.
CCATCAGCGCTCCTCGGATTCCAGGTAGCGCAACACCGCCCTCACGCGGCGGTTCTCCCCGTACACGCGTGGCAGGTCGCGCTTGGTGAGCACGGAGGAGATGTGCTTCTCGACGCTGCCGGCGGAGACGAACAGGGTGCTGGCGATCGCCTGGTTGGAGCGTCCCTGGGCCATCAGGGACAGCACCTCGCGCTCGCGCGGGGTCAGACCCTCGAGGGTGCGGCGGCGTCTGGAGCGGACGAAGATCTGCTGGACCACCTCGGGGTCCAGCCAGGTGCCGCCGTCGCCCCCCTCGGCCACCACCGCGAGGAAGTCCTCGACGTCGGCGACGCGGTCCTTGAGCACGTAGCCCAAGCCCTGCGGGGAGTCGGCGATGAGATCGGAGGCGTAGCGCTCCTCGACGTACTGCGAGAGCACCAGCAGCGCCACCTCCGGATCCTGGCGACGGATCAGCATCGCGGCCCGCACGCCCTCGTCGGTGAACGTCGGCGGCATCCGCACATCGACCACCGCGAGGTCCGGGCGGTGGTGGGAGATGGCCGCGACCAGAGCCGTGCCGTCGCCGACGGCCGCGACCACCTCGTGCCCCGCCTCGGTCAGCAGCCGCTCGAGCCCGGCGCGCAGCAGCACGGCGTCATCGGCGATCACGATCCTCATCGGACAGTCTCCTCGGTGGTGGGTCGGGCCGGGGCCCAGGTGGTGGTCGGGCCGCTGGTCAGGGGGATCTCCGCACGGAGGTCGGTGCCGCCGCCGGGCGGGCTGGACAGCTCGAGCGCTCCGCCGGTGGCTCGGACCCGGTCGGTGAGCCCGGCCAATCCGGTGGAGCGCCCGTCGCGGTGCACCCGTGCACCGCCGCGCCCATCGTCCCGGATCCGCACCCGCAGCAGCTCCGGGCTCCGGGTGACGGTGACCTCGGCGCGTGCCGCTGCGGCGTGCTTGGCGATATTGGTCAGCGCCTCGGCGACCACGAAGTACGCCACGGCCTCCCGCTCCCGATCCAGCGCCGGCCCCGTGACCGTGCTCAGGTCGACGTCCAGCGCGACCGGTATCTGCGAACGGGCGGCGAGTGCCGAGAGCGCCGCGTCCAGGCCCCGATCGGTGAGCACGGCGGGGTGGATGCCGCGGGCCAGCTGGCGCAGGTCCGTCATCACAGCCTTCGCCTCCGCATGCGCCTCACCGACCATCCGTTCAGCACGGTCGGGATCAGCCCGGATCGCGCTCCGGGCGACCCCGAGCGTCATCGCGAGGTTGACCAGTCGGGGCTGGACCCCGTCGTGGAGGTCGCGCTCGATCCGCAGGCGCTCCTGCGTGGCGGCATCGACCGCGCCCTGGCGACGCTCGGCCAGCTCGGCGACCTGCTCACGCAGATCGTCCTCGGAGCCGGAGATCAGCACACGGGCGAGCCCGCGATCGGCCAGGGACCCCAGGGCGAGCATCGCCGCGGCCAACAGCACGCACACCGAGGCGAGCACCGCCAGCGCCGCCCGCGACAGCTCCCACGAGCCCAGCTCCACCGGACCGTGGACGAGAGCGATCTCCGCTCCCTTCCAGCCGCACCACAGCAGCACCAGGAAGGCGAGGAAGAAGATGCCGGTGACCAGGATCGCCAGGTGGTGATGCAGGACTCCGCGCCAGAACGCACCGGACCCGAGCTCGAACCAGCGGTTCTGCAACCAGCCCGCGGCCCCCTGACGACGTGAGCGGCGCTGGGTCGGCAGGATCACCCGCAGGCCATGGATGGCGACTGCTCGGCGCCGCTCCACCCGCACGATCTGCTGCATCAGCAGCAGCCAGGGCAGCAGCAGCACCAGACCGCTGCCCAGGGCCGGCAGTGCACTGATCCCCGTGATCAGCAGTGCCAGGCTGATCCAGAACCAGGTGCACAGCAGCAGCCCGCCGATCGCCACCGAGGCGATCGAGGAGGGAGAGAGCCGGGGGCGCGCTCGGTCCCCGGACCCGGTGAGGGAGTCGTTCATGCCATGACAGTAGGCCCCACATGGGCACCTCTCCCACCGGGCCTGCCCTCCGGCGGAGCGGGGGACATCCCCCACATGGCACGGATCCGTGACGGACATCCATGGTCAATGAGCGGGATGCGGCGTGCAGATGCGGTTCAATGGGGACATGAGCAGTGACGCCACTTCCTCCGACGAGTCCCTCGATCCCGCCGTCGACGGCGGATCGCCCACCGATGCAGGGTCGTCCGCCGCCGGCGAGGATCGCGGCACCCTGAGCGATGTCGCGAACTCCCTGGGCATCTCCAGCGCTGTCGCGCTGCGCGCCCTGCGCGGTGCCGACGAGATCAAGCCGCAGCTGGCACGACGGGTGCGGGAGACCGCCGAGCGGCTCCGCTTCCCGCTCGAGGAGCTCAGCGGCGAGACCGAGCACCGCGGTGTCGTCGCCGTGCTGGTGAACACCATGCGCAACACCTGGATCTCCGACCTGGTCCGCGCCATCCGCATCGAGCTGGCGGCCACCGGGCGCACCGCCGTGGTGGTCCCGACCCGGCGCCGCATCCCCGAGCACCCGGTCGCGGCTGATACCGACGCGATCGAGGACCTGGTCCGCCTCGGGGTGGACGGCTTCTTGATGATCTCGGACCTGGCGGACATGGATCACGTGCTCGAAGCCACCGCCGGTCGTCCCTTCGTCGGCATCGGCTGCTCGCAGAGCTTCACCGGTCAGTTCGACACCGTCCGCATCGACGACGAGGTCGGCCAGGGCCTCCTGGTGGACCACCTCGTCGGCCTCGGCCACCGCGAGATCGCGCACGTCGGCGGGGTCGGCGCGGCCGTCGCCCGCGAGCGCGCCGACGCCTTCAGCTCGGCGATGGCACGTCACGGCCTCGAGGATCTGACGCGGGTCGAGCCCGGCGACTTCACCGAGCAGGTCGGGCAGACCGCCGGGTCGATGCTGCTGCGCGGCAGCCGCGTTCCCACCGCAGTGACCTGTGCCAACGACGTCACCGCGGTCGGGGTGCTCTCCGCCGCCCGCGATGCCGGCTACTCCGTGCCCGAGGAGCTCTCGGTGGCCGGCTACGGCAATACCTCGCTGGCGTCCTCCGGGGTCTCCCAGCTCACCAGCGTCGATCCCAACTCCGACCGCCTCGGCGCACTCGCCGCGCAGTTCCTCGTCGAGCGCGTCTCCGGACACGAGGGCGCCACCCTTGACGTGGCCGTGGCACCCTCCATCGTGGTGCGACGCACCACCTCGGCAGGACCGCGCCCCGAGAGCACCAAGCGCAAGCGGATCTCGGTCGACTGATCGTCGACGACTCCGCGCACCCGACCTGCGAACGATCTTCCTCCTGCGATAGGCTCCGACCATGATCAACACCACGAACGACCCGAGCACGCCGCCCACTCAGCGGTCCATCGGCGAGCTCGTCCAGTCCATCCGCGACGAGCTCCTCGGTGTCGTCCACCACGAGATCGACATCGCGAAGAAGGAGATCACCGCCCTCGCGATCAAGGCAGGCATCATCGCCGCCTGCGCGGCGGTGCTGCTGTTCCTCCTGCTCTCGGCCTGGGTGATGCTGCTGTTCGCGGCGGCCACCGGGCTCCAGGCGCTGGGGCTGTCCTACTGGGCATCCTTCCTGATCGTCGCGGGCGTCTTCGTCGTGATCAGCGCCATCCTCGGACTGGTCGCCTTCCTGGTCTCGAAGAAGCTCAAGGCCCCCGAGACCACGATCGAGACCGCACAGTCGGCGGTCCAGGCGGCCCAGGGCAAGCGACGTCACAACGCCGTCTCCTACGACGACACCTTCGAGGAGCTCTACGGCAAGCAGGTCAGCGCCCGCACGGACTGACAGCGTCCGGAGGGGCGCCGGAGCACCTGAGCGATCGGGCACCTCATGCTCGTGCTGCGCGCCGTGGACCATCGGCGCCGCCGCCTGGCAGTACCCTGGGGCACGTGACTCTCCAGCTGCACGACACCGCCACCCGCACCATCGCACCGCTGAACCCGGCGCGAGAGGGGGCGGTGTCGTTGTACGTCTGCGGCCCGACCACACAGGGTGCCCCTCATCTGGGGCATCTGCGCACCTTCCTCGCCTTCGACGTGCTGGTGCGCTGGCTCGAGCGCAGCGGTCTTGCGGTCACCCATGTCCGCAACGTCACCGACATCGATGACAAGATCCTGGTGAAGTCCGCTGAGGCGGGAGCCGAGTGGTGGGCCTGGTCGTTGCGCTTCGAGCGTGAGTTCCAGGACGTGCTGGACCGGATCGGGAACCGTCGGCCGGACTACGAGCCGCGTGCCACCGGGCACGTGCCCGAGATGATCGAGCTGATGCAGCTGCTCATCGAGCGCGGCCATGCCTACGCGGATGGGAACGGCTCGGTCTACTTCGACGTCGCCTCCCACGCGGACTACGGCGCGCTGACCCGCCAGTCCCTCGAGGACATGCAGGACGCGGGGGAGGAGGGGGAGCCCGGCAAGCGGGACCCTCGTGACTTCGCGCTGTGGAAGGCGGCCAAGTCCACGGAGCCGGACACCGCCTCCTGGGAGACCCCCTTCGGACGGGGCCGGCCGGGCTGGCACCTCGAGTGCTCCGCCATGAGCCGCAAGTACCTGGGCGAGACCTTCGACATCCATGCCGGGGGACTGGACCTGCGCTTCCCGCACCACGAGAACGAGCAGGCGCAGTCCCGTGCCGCCGGATACGGCTTCGCCCGCCGCTGGATGCATTCCGGTGTGCTCACCGTGGACGGGCTGAAGATGGGCAAGAGCCTGGACAACTTCGTCACCGCTGCCCGCGCACTCGCCGAGCACCCCACCCCGACGGTACGACTCGCCCTGGTCAGCGGCCACTACCGCGCCACGGTCGAGTACAACCAGGCGGCGATGGCCGAGGCGGAGACCGTCTGGGAGCGCTTCCGCGCGACCGCTGTGCGGGCCGCCCAGCGGCTCGGACCGCACCCCCTCGTCGCCACCGACGCACCCCTGGGCGAGGTGGAGCTGCCGGCGGACTTCACCGCCGCGATGGACGACGATCTCGCCGTCCCGGAGGCGCTCGCCGTCATCCATCGCGAGCAGTCCGCGCTGAACACCCTGCTGGCTGGGCGGAGCGCTGCGGACGTGGCGGAGATCGCCGCCGCACTGGGTCGGCTGCGGTCGATGCTGGACGTGCTGGGGCTGGACCCGCTGGGTGCGCAGTGGGGGCAGGCCACCGGCCTCGCCGGCGGCGAGCATGAGGCGCTGGATGCACTGATCACCGCGCAGCTGGCCGCACGGGAGGCGGCACGCGCGGAGAAGGACTGGGCCCGGGCGGATGCGCTGCGTGATGCGCTGAGCGACGCCGGGATCCGTATCGAGGACGGGGCTGACGGCGCCCGCTGGACCCTTGAGACCCGAGACTGAGCAGGACTGAGGAGACGAACGATGGCAGGAAACAGCGCGCGCCGCGGTGCGGTGCGCAAGGGCAAGAAGGGCGCGACCGTCGGATCCGGCGGTGTGCGTCGCCGCGCGCTCGAAGGGAAGGGTCCGACGCCGAGGGCTGAGGACCGGCCGAACCACAAGGCGTACAAGGGTGCCTCGGCCTCCGCCGGTACCGCTCCGCGGCGCGGGGGAGGCGGCAAGGGGGTGCGGAAGGCACCCGGCAGCGACCAGGTCGCCGGTCGCAACGCCGTGCTCGAGGCGCTGCGCGAGGAGGTGCCCGCGACCCAGCTGACCGTGATGGTGCGCCTGGACACCGACGAGCGCGTGCGCGAGATCATGCGCCTGGCCACCGCTCGCGGCCTGCCGGTCGCGGAGGCCTCCCGCACTGATCTGGATCGCATGACCGACCACGCCGTCCACCAGGGTGTGGCACTGACGATCCCGCCGTACGAGTACGCGGAGATCGACGAGCTGCTGCGCATCGCCGCGGACCGATTCGAGCCGCCGCTGCTGGTGGCCCTGGACGGCATCACCGATCCCCGCAATCTGGGCGCGATCCTGCGGTCCGCCGACGCCTTCGGTGCCCACGGCGTGATCCTGCCCGAGCGCCGCAGCGTCTCGATGACCGCGAGCGTGTGGAAGGTCGCCGCCGGTGCGGCCGGCCGGGTCCGCGTTGCCCAGGTCACCAACCTCAATCGCACCCTGACCTCGCTGAAGGCGCAGGACGTGTTCGTGCTGGGCCTGGATGCCGACGGTGACGTCACCACCCGTGGGCTCCAGCTGGGCACCCAGCCGACCGCTCTCGTCGTCGGTGCGGAGGGCAAAGGGCTGTCCCGTCTGGCCCGCGAGATCAGCGACCAGGTGGTGTCGATCCCGATGGGTGGGCGCTCCGAGTCGTTGAACGCCTCGGTGGCCGCCGCGATCGCCCTCTACGAGATCTCGGGCGTCCGCGAAGGCCAGGGGCTTCGCTGATCGACGTGCTGGCGAGGGACGAGCCGGTAGGAGAGCAGCGGGTCAGCGGGGCTGTGCGCCCGGCGACGGCTCCGACACGGTCCGGGCCGGGGCTGGGACCGCACGGCCGTTCACGGTGCGTACGGGGATGGTCACGTGCGGCAGGGTCAGCTGGATGATCGGCCCGAGACCGAGCGCATAGACGACGGTGCCGACGCCGAGCGGACCGCCCAGCAGCGTGCCGGTGATCAGCACGATCACCTCGAGCACGATGCGCACCGGGCCGACGGGCCGGTTCAGCAACCGGCCGAGCCCCGTCATCAGGCCGTCGCGGGGACCCGCCCCGAGCTGGGCGCCGATGTAGACCGCGCCGCTGATCCCGTTGAGCACCACTGCGAGGAGCATCATCGTCACCCCCAGCGGGATCCCGCCCGCCTCGGGCAGCACCAGCATGCCCAGGTCGATGCTCACGCCCACCCAGATCGCGTTCGCGATGGTGCCGATCCCGATCCGCTCGCGCAGCGGCAGGAAGAGCAGCAGCACCACGAAGCTGACGCTGACGCTGAGCGTCCCGACGGTGAGGCCGAGCCGGTCCGCGAGGGCTGTGTGCAGGACGTCCCATGGCGCTCCCCCCAGGCCGGACTCGAGCAGCAGGGCGAGGGAGAACCCGAACCCGGTCAGCCCCACCATCATCTGGAGGGCGCGCAACGGCAGCCGGTCCACGCGCAGTTGGTCGCGCAGGGAGAGGTTGTCCAGGCGGGCGGCCGATGGCCGAGGAACGCGGGTCATGGAGCGGAGGGTTCCTCTCGGGAGTCCGGAGCGTCGACGAGACTCAGGAGTCGAAGATCGGCAGGGCCGAGGTCTCGGTGGTCACCAGGGACTTCTCGTCCGGTCGGTGGATGAGGACGTTGAGGAGGTAGTGGCGCACGGTCTCGTCGAGGCTGACATCCTGGCCCTCCTGCTCGGAGAGGAACCACTTGTGCTCGAGGATCTCGTGGAAGAACTCCGGAGGCTCGAGCTTGGAGCGCATGGTGCGGGGGACTGCCCGCACCACCGGCTCGTACTGCTGCTGGAGCCACTCGTGCGCCACGAACTCCTCGTCCTCGAGCTGCTGCTCGGTGTCGGCGCGGTACTGGTCGAGGTCGTTGAGCAGGCGCCGGGCCTGGTTCTCCTGGGCGTCGATCCCGGTCAGCCGCATCAGCCGGCGCGCGTGGTGCCCTGCGTCGACGACCTTCGGCATGATGGACAGGCTGGTGCCGTCGAGGTCCGTGGTGATCTCCAGCTCGCCCACGTCGAATCCCAGCTCGTTGAGCTTCTCGATCCGGGCGGAGACCCTCCAGCGCTCGTCCGCGGAGAACCGCTCGCGGGAGGTGAGTGCTTCCCACAGCTCCTCGTAGCGGGAGATCAGGTCGTCACCGATCTCGACCGGATCCACCTCGGGGTCGAACATGTCCCCGGCCTGCAGATCCATCAGCTCGCCGATGATGTTGGTGCGCGCCAGGTCGAGGTCGTAGTGGCGCTGACCGGTGGAGAGCTGCTCGTGCAGGGAGCCGGTCTCGACGTCGACGAGGTAGGCGGCGAAGGCCCCGGCGTCGCGGCGGAAGAGCGTGTTGGACAGGGAGACGTCGCCCCAGTAGAAGCCTTCCAGGTGCAGGCGCACCAGCAGCACCGCGAGCGCGTCGAGCAGGCGATGGGCGGTGTCCGGGCGGGAGACCTGGCTGAACACGGCCCGGTAGGGGAGCGAGAACTGCAAATGGCGCGTGATCAGGACGGCATCCAGCTCCTCGCCCGATTCCGCGGTGCGTCCGGAGACCACGGCGAAGGGCTCCACCGAGGGGATCTCCAGGCGGCCCAGCACCCGCAGCATGTCGTACTCGCGCTGCGCGAGGGTGCGAGAGATCTCCTTGATGGCGAGGACCCGTCCCGAGACGCGCGCGAAGCGCACGACGTGGCGGGAGATGCCGCGGGGGAGGGCGGCGAGGATCTCGTCGGGCCACTGCTCGAGCGGCGTCTCCCACGGCAGGTCCAGCAGTGCCGGATCTGCGCGGGACGCGGTGATCTCCAGGGGTGCCATGGAGCCATTGTCTCCTGAGCCGGGGGTGTTCGCACCGTCGGGGCGATAATTCACGTCATCTCGACGCGAAGGTCACCTCGCGATCACGGTCT
>JAKDUN010000122.1 GCA_030457675.1 Brachybacterium sp.
AGATCGGTGCGGATGGTGGGGACCGAGGTGAGCTCCCGGCCATCGGCCAGACCCGTCTCGACCAGCAGCCAGGGGGCGTGGCAGATCGCGGCCACGGGCTTGCCGTCAGCCGCGAAGGCGCGGGCCAGGAACTGCGCCGTCTCGTCGCCGCGCAGCGCATCGGCGTTGAGGGTGCCGCCAGGCAGCACCAGGGCGTCGAAGTCCGCGGCCTTCACCGTGTCGTGGACGGCATCCACCGGGACCTCGGGGCCGGGCTCCCGGTCACGCTCCAGAGTCGTGACCAC
Organism: Brachybacterium sp.; assembly: GCA_030457675.1. Lineage (GTDB taxonomy): Bacteria > Actinomycetota > Actinomycetes > Actinomycetales > Dermabacteraceae > Brachybacterium. Next base: position 285 of record JAKDUN010000122.1, read on the forward strand.
GCCGGCCTCCGGGGCGACCACGGTGACGGTCGCCCCGGCCTCGCGCAGGGTGGCCAGGGGGCTGCGGAGCTCGTCGGACTCCGTGCCGAAATTGCTGGTCAGCAGGAGGACGTTGCGTCCTTGGAGGGTGCTGTCCATGGCGTCTCCTCACGTCTCGGGTCACGTCGGGGCGTCCGTGCGACGACCGTATCACCGGCGCTCCGCGCGGTCCCGACCGCTCGGACGCCGCGCAGACGACGAGGCCGCCACGGACGGATACGTGGCGGCCTCGAGCGTCACTGCGGTCAGACGATCACTGCGGGGAGGGGATCAGCCCTCCGGACGCGGCGGCACCGGCCCCGGATCGGTGGTCCCGGGCGCGGCGGCCGGAGCGGGCTTCTGCGCCTGCTTGCTCTCCAGCTTGGCGAGCTGACGGGCCGCGGCCTCGCGACCGCCGAGCCCGAAGGCCAGCATCGCTGCGGCGGCGGCGCCGATCACCAGGGCGCCGAAGGCCATCTCGATGATCGAGTCGGCCACGCCCATGGACTTCAGACCCATGGCGACGAACAGGATGATCACAGCCCACTTCACGATGGTGCCGGCGGTGCCCCGAAGGACCTTGCCGACGATCATCGCGAGGAAGAAGCCGGCGGCGATGATCGCGCCGCCGAACAGCACGTTGCCGCCCAGGTCGAGGATCTCCGAGAGGATCGCGGTGACCTGCGGGAAGCCCAGCGCCTGGGCGCCCATCACGGCGAAGAACAGCACCACGGCGATCTCGACCACGCGCAGCACGGTCGGGGTGGCCGAGGAGCCCTGCGGGAGGATCTCCTGCTTGGTCAGCCAGCCGTCGACGCCGGAGCCCTCGAGGATCGGGCGGAACAGGCCGGAGACGAAGCGGGCCACGAGCACGCCGATCCCCACCAGCACCACGGCGGCGATGATGTTCGGGATCGCGGTGAACACCGAGGTGAGCATCGCGGAGGCGGGATCGGAGATGGAGGCGATGCCCAGGATCTGCAGCGACGCGATGGACACCACGATCATGATCAGGGCGAAGACCACCGAGGCCAGGATCTCGGGCACCTTCGATGCCGCCGACGGCGCGGAGGCGGAGCCCGACGGGTCGGCCTGGGCCTGCGGTGCCGCCTGCGCGTGATCTGACGACCCGGCGGAAGCACCGGCGGAGGTCACCCCTCCGGTGGCCTTGTCGATGCCGGACTGGGCGGTGCCCAGCAGCTTGCCGAAGTCCGCGGCGTTCAGCGCCGTCGTGATCAGGGCCCGCACGATCTTCGCGATCGTCAGACCGATGATGAAGACGAAGACGGCACCGATGATGTTCGGGATGAAGCCCAGGCCCTGCTCGAGCATCGAGATGACGGGCGAGAGCACCTGCGAGAGCTCGAAGATCCCGAGGATGATGATCAGGCCCAGCAGCCAGACGACCATCGATGCGATGGTGCCGATCGAGTTGCCGAGGGCCGCGCCGTCCACGCCGGGCCTGCGGAGCGCCGGCACCTTCTGGGTCAGGCCGGCCACACCCTTCTTGACCAGCATGGCCAAGATCGCGGTGATGACCAGGATGACGACGGCGGCCAGGACTTTCAGGCCCAGCCCCGCCCAGTCGAAGTTCGATAGTGAATCCACGGGATCCTCCGGTGTTCGCGGGTAAATCGGTCACCGATCTCCACCGCCGGCCTGTGGATCACCGGGCGGTCATCGGCCGAGGAGTCGTCATGGTTCCTCGGCGTCGAGCATGGTCCATGACCTGCGTCACGTCCAGACGTGCTGGTCACAGGGGTTTCACACGAACTTCTCAGGTCCCGCAGAAGGTCAGGAAGTGCTCCCCGCCATCGCCCGGGCCCTCGAGGTGCTCGAGTCCGGCGCGACGCGTGAACGGCGCCGAGACGGCCTCGAGCAGCTCCCGCACAGGGCTCAGGTCTCCCAGGTGCGCCGCCCGCAGCGCGGCCTCGAGGTGGACGTTGCGGGGGACGTACAGCGGGTTGGCGCGGGCCATCTCCGCGGGCGTCGCCGACCGCAGTGACTCCCAGCGGCGCATCCACTGCGCGAAGGTCCCGTCGGCGTCGACGAGCTCCGCGGCCCGTCCCTCCCCGAGGGCGCGGAAGAAGCCGGTGTGGTCGACCTGCTGCTCCTCGAGCAGCGCGACCAGGTCGCGCCCGAGCTCGGCCACCTCCTCGGCCGTCCCGGCGACCCCCAGCTTGCGCGCCATCGACCGGGTCCAGGCCTCCTGGTATCGGCCCTCGTACTGCTCGAGCACCGCGGTGGCCCGCTCCACCGCGACGTTCGGATCGGCCTCGTCCACCAGCGGCAGGAGGGTCTCGGCGAAGCGGGAGAGGTTCCACAGGGCGATGCCGGGCTGGTTGCCGTAGGCGTATCGGCCGCCGCGGTCGATCGAGCTGAACACGGCGCCGCGGCGGTGCTCATCGAGCACGGCGCAGGGCCCGTAGTCGATGCCCTCGCCGGACAGCGCCATGTTGTCGGTGTTCATCACCCCGTGCACGAAGCCGAGCAGCATCCACTGCGCCACCAGCTCCGCCTGGCCTGCCGTCACGGCCTCGAGCAGCCCCAGGGGGCCCTCGGCCACGGGGTGGTGCCGCTGGATCGTGTGCTCCACGAGCCGCTCGCGCACCTCCTCGTCCAGGTGCCAGGTCGCGTACTCGAAGGTCCCCACCCGCAGGTGGCTCGCGGCGACCCGGACCAGCAGCGCACCGGGCTCCGGGGTCACGCCCTGGCGCGGCGCGATCTGCTCCCCGGTGCTCAGCACGGCGAGAGCTCGAGTGGTGGGCACGCCCGTGGCGTGCAGCCATTCGCCGACGACGGCCTCGCGCAACATCGGTCCCAGCGGTGCCTTCCCGTCACCGGCGCGGGCGAAGGGGGTGCGGCCGGAGCCCTTGAGGTGCAGGTCGCGGCGGTCCCCCTGGGTATCGAGAAGATCGCCGAGCAGCACGGCCCGGCCGTCGCCGAGCTGCGGGTTCGGGCTGCCGAACTGGTGGCCGGCGTAGGCCTGGGCGGTGGTGCCGTCGATCTGTCCGGTCAGCAGGGCGAGGCCGTCCTCGCCGCGCAGCCAGTCCAGGTCGAATCTCAACTCGTGCGCGAGCTGCTCGTTCAGCCAGGCGATCTCGGGCCGCGGCGGCGGCTCGGCCCGCCAGGAGACCGACAGCTCGGGGAGCGCGTCGGCGTAGCTCTGGTGGAGAATCGGGACGGTCGGGGCGAGGCTCTCCATCTCCGCAGTCTCCCATCCTGCGCATCTGCGGCGTTTCGCTGCTTGACGACCCCGGCCGTGAGGCGCAGACTGATCACGCACATTGTGCAACCCCCTTACGTAATAGTGGTGGGGACCCGCGAGGCGAGAAGGACAGATGACCAACGCGCTCCCCCACCCCTCCGCGGTCCGACGCGCCAATGCGCGCGACTGCGTGGTCGTGCTGCGGGAGGCCGCCGAGGCACTGACCCTCTCCGAGCTCGCCGCCGCCACCGGCCTCTCCCGCCCCACCGTCGAGGCGGTGCTGGAGGAGCTGCGCGCCTCCGGCATCGTCGCACCCGCCTCGGCCGCGAACTCAGGAGGTGCCGGCCGTCCGGCGCGCCGCTTCGACTTCGACGCCTCCGCGGCGACGATCGCCGCGCTCGACATCGGCGCCCGCACCGTGCGCTGCCTGCTCTCCGATGCGGCCGGCCGGGTGCTGGCCCGCTCCACGGTGCCCGCAACGGGGCCGGACCCCCTGGCCCCGCTCGTCCGCGCCGTCACCGAGGCCGGCGCTGACGCCGGCATCACGCCGACCCCGCGCACAGTCGGCGTCGCCGTCCCCGGCATCCTGGGGCCCGACGGGCGCATCGCGCAGAGCCTCGCGGTGCCCGCACTGGACGGACTCGAGCTCGGTGCGGCACTCAGTGATCGCCTGGACTGCCCGGTGACGGTCGAGAACGACATCAAGCTCGCCGCCCTCGCCGAGCACCACCTCGCCCCGCCCTCCCACAGCATCGTGCTCCTCCAGCTGGGCCACCGGATCTCCGTCGCTGTCGTGGTCGGCGGGGAGATCCTGCAGGGTGCTCATCGCCTCGCCGGCGAGCTCGGCAGCCAGCGCGGAATGCGCTGGACCGACAGCTCGGTGCGCGGCCGTCTGACCTGGTCCACCGGGGACGACGGGCGACAGCTCCTCGAGCGGGCCGCGGGCGGAGACGCAGCCGCCCAGGCCGAGATCGAGGACTTCTGCGCCCAGATCGCGCCGCGACTGGCCACCGTCCTGCTGGCCATCGACCCCGAACGGGTGGTCGTCGGCGGCGGGCTCTCGCGCGCCGGAGAGACCCTGCTGGCGCCGCTGCGCCGCGCCGTCGGCCGACTGCTGATGACCGAGCACGCCCCCGAACTCGTGCCCGCGCACCTGACCACCGACGGGGCCCTGGTCGGCGCGCTCGGCCTGGGCTTCGCACACGGCTCCTCCCAGATCGCCGGCGTCCCCGACGTCCCCGCCCCCTGGCACCGCTTCCACGCCACCCTGCCCTGACCACGCCACCGACCTGCAAGGACGCCGTCATGACCGCCGACATCACCTTCGGCTTCAGCTCCTACAGCTTCCACTCGAAGCTCTCCACCGCAGAGATGACCCTGCCGCAGGTCATCGACTGGATCGCGGCGAGCGAGGGGGAGCATCTCGAGCTCGCCGTCCTCGCCGACGATCCTGACTCCGCGATCCCGAACATCGCCTCGGACCCCGAGTACATCGACCGCATCCGAGAGCACGCCGCCTCGGCCGGCGTGCCGCTGACCACTCTCGCCGTCGGCGCGGACCTCTCCACCGGGGATCCGGCACAGATTGCACGGGTGAAGGAGTACGTCGACCTCGCCGCCCGGCTCGGGATCACCCGGATGCGCCACGACGTGGTGCCCCACGCCGGCCACGCCGGGGATGACACCCCATTGTTCGAGCGGGTGCTGCCGCAGATCGTCGCCGCGAGCAAGGACATCGCCCAGTACGCCGCCACCAGGGGCATCACCACCAGCCTCGAGAATCACGGCTTCTTCGTGCAGGCCGCGGAGCGGGTGCGTCGCATCCTCCACGCGGTCGACGAGCCGAACTTCCTCACCACCCTCGACGTGGGCAACTTCGTGTGCGTCGACGAGGATCCCGCGGTGTCCGTCGCCCAGAATCTCCCGTACGCGATGGTCGTGCACTTCAAGGACTTCTACGTCCGACCGGCCGACGCCGCCCCGGGTGCGGGGTGGTTCCGCAGCCGCGGCGGCAAGCACCTGCGCGGGGCGGTGGTGGGCAGCGGCGACATCGATCTGCGCGCCGTGGCCCGTGCCGTCCGTGCCTCCGACTTCTCCGGCTACTCCGCGATCGAGTTCGAGGGCTGGGAGGACTGCCTCCTGGGCTGCGAGCGCGGGATCGCCTTTGCCAAGAGCCTGTTCGCCTGACCACCCCTGTCCCCTGACGAAGGAAGCACCTCCATGACGAAGTTCCGAGTCGGCGTGATCGGCGCCGGCAGCATCGCCCAGTCCCATCTCACCGCGTATTCGAAGAATGCCGACGTCGAGCTGATCGCCGTGGCCGACATGAATCTCGAGCGGGCCCGCACGGTGGCCGAGCAGTTCGGCGCGCCGCGCGCCTATGGCGACCCCCACGAGCTGCTCGCCGATCCGGAGATCGACGGGGTCTCGATCTGCACCTGGAACAACTCCCATGCCTCCTGGGCGATCGCCGCGATCGAGGCCGGCAAGCATGTGCTGGTGGAGAAGCCGATCGCCCGCACCCTGGCCGAGGCGGAGGAGATCCAGCGGATCACCGAGCAGAGCGATCGGGTGGTGCAGGTGGGGTTCGTGCGCCGCCACTCGCCCAACTGCCAGGTGCTGAAGTCCTTCATCGATGCGGACGAGCTGGGCGAGATCTACTACGCCAAGGCCAGCTGCCTGCGCCGCGCGGGCAACCCCGGCGGCTGGTTCGCGGACAAGGAGATCTCCGGCGGCGGCCCCCTGCTGGACATCGGCATCCACGTGCTGGACCTGTGCTGGTACCTGATGGGCTCTCCCGCGGTGGTCTCCGTCAGCGGGAACACCTACGAGAAGCTGGGCAGCCGCGGGAACGTCACCACCATGCCGCGCTACAAGGCGGCGGACTACGACCCCAGCCGCAACACCGTCGAGGACCTGGCCAACGCGGTGATCCGCTTCGAGGGCGGCGGCTCGCTGCTGCTGGACTGCTCGTACTCGCTGCACGCCACGAAGGACTCGATCGACGTCTCGGTGTACGGCGACAAGGGCGGCGCGGAGCTCGAGCCGGCGCTGCACATCGCCACGGAGATGCATGACTCGGTGGTGAACATCGAGCCGCAGATCGCCTCGCGCACCTTCGAGCTCGGGGTCGGGTTCGCCCACGAGATCCAGAACTTCGTCGACGCCTCCCTGGGGCGGGCCGAGTCGATCGCGCCGGCCTGGCACGGGGTCGAGATCGTGAGGATCCTCGAGGCGATCTACGAGTCGGCGCGCACCGGCCGCGAGGTCTCGTTGGTCTGAGCCGACCGGCTGCCCGCCTGGTCAGACGGAGGAAATGGGAAGCGTGAACCCGTTGACTTCGTGATCCAGCTCACTCAGGCTGGGCAGTGGTGCGGCTCGTCAGCAGGGGCAACGAAGCCCCGAGGCCGCATGCACGGCCAAGGAGGCTCACTGATGTCCAGCAATCGCGCAGTCGCATACGAGGGAGCGGGCGAGGTCGAGGTCATCGACATCGACTACCCCACCTACGAACTGAAGGACGGCCCGGGGGTGAATCCGGACAATGTCGGCCGGCAGCTGCCCCATGCCGCGATCCTCAAGGTGGTCACGACGAACATCTGCGGCTCCGACCAGCACATGGTGCGTGGTCGCACCACGGCGCCCGAGGGCCTGGTGCTGGGGCATGAGATCACCGGCGAGGTGATCGACACCGGGCCCGGCGTCGAGTTCATCACGAAGGGCGACCTGGTCTCGGTGCCCTTCAACATCTCCTGCGGACGCTGCGAGATGTGCAAGACGCGACGCACCGAGATCTGCCTGAACGTGAACCCGGACCGGCCCGGCAGTGCCTACGGATATGTGGACATGGGCGGCTGGGTCGGCGGTCAGGCCGAGTACGTGCTGGTCCCCTATGCGGACTGGAACCTGTTGAAGTTCCCGGACAAGGATCAGGCCATGGAGAAGATCCTGGATCTGACCATGCTCTCGGACATCTTCCCCACCGGATTCCACGGCGCCGTCACTGCGGGGGTCGGTCCTGGCTCCTCGGTGTACATCGCCGGTGCCGGTCCGGTGGGCACGGCGGCTGCCGTGGGTGCTCAGCTGCTGGGTGCCTCGGTGGTGATCATGGCGGACATGAACGCGGACCGCCTGGCCAACGCGGCGAAGTTCGGTTGCGAGACGATCGACGTGTCGAAGGAGGATCCGCGCGAGGGCATCGCTCGGATCCTCGGCCGCGAGGAGGTCGATGCCGGTGTGGACGCGGTGGGCTTCGAGGCCCGCGGGCACGGCAAGGATGCAGGTGAGGCGCCGGCGACGGTACTGAACACGCTGATGGACGTGACCCGTGCCGGTGGCGCGCTGGGCATCCCCGGCCTGTACGTGACCGGCGACCCGGGCGGTGTGGACGAGGCGGCGCAGGAGGGTTCGCTCTCGCTGCGGCTCGGACTGGGCTGGGCGAAGGCGCTGTCGTTCACCACCGGTCAGTGCCCGGTGATGAAGTACCACCGGCAGCTGATGGAGGCGATCCTGCACGACACAGTGCAGATCGCCGACGCCGTGAACGCTGTGGCCATCTCCTTGGACGACGCCCCGGCCGGGTACGCCAAGTTCGATTCCGGTGTCGCCACGAAGTACGTCATCGATCCGCATGGCATGACCGGCAAGGTGCAGCCGGTCTGAGCTGCCCGACCCTCATCGCCCGTCCCGGAGCCGCTTGTTCGGCCGCCGGGGCGGGCGGTGCGCCTCCGGGATGACATCCATGAGAGGTCTGGCGCACCGGAGATCGTCCGCGCGGCCGTGCCTGCCCGCGCGGGCCACGGCCGATGGCTGAGGGATGGATTGAGCCGCGGCAGTCGATTCCCTGGTCACCGGACACCCTCACATTCATGTCATACCGGGAGTCCGGCGAGTCCCGACACGGTCAGAAGGGTGGCTCGGTCTCGTC
>JAKDUN010000528.1 GCA_030457675.1 Brachybacterium sp.
TGGATGTTGCCGTCCTTCGCGTGCCCGAAGATCACCGACTCGTCATAGCCGTGCCGGTCGAACAGGCCCTGCAGGCCCCGGCAGGTCGCCTCGAGCTCGGGGACCGGCACCACCACGTCCTCGAGCAGCGCGGTGGAGCCGGCCGGTCGGGCCCCGGCGACCGCGGCGTACAGCCCCTTGCGGGTGGTCCACATGGCGGCGCGGCGCCCGGCATCGGTGGTCATCGAGAAGGGGGCGGCGAGCCCGAGCGACGCCGCGAGCGAGGAGGCGTCGGCCGATTTCTGGGCAAGCAGCTCCGACTCATCCGCCCGGTGCTCGACCAGCAGCGCCGCATGATCCCGGACAGTGAGCCCGAGGATCTCCTGCGGCGCTCCGGCCAGGGACTGGGCGACGGTCAGCGAGCGGGCGTCCATCAGCTCCGCGGTCGCGAACCCGGCCCCCACCACCTCGGGCAGCGCCGCCGTCGCCGCTTCGAGGGAGGGCAGCACCAGCAGTCCGGTGGCGATGTGCTTCTGGATCGCCACGGTGCGGAACACCGCGGAGGAGACGAAGGCGAGGGTGCCCTCGGAGCCGACCACCAGGTGGGCGAGCACCTCGGCCGGGGTCTCGAAGTCCAGCAGCGCATTGATGCCGTAGCCCATCGTGTTCTTCATGGCGAAGCGCTCCCGGATCACGCGGGTCGCCGCCGCATCGTCCCGCACCTGCCGCATCAGCCGCAGCAGGCCCTCGTGCAGGGCGGGCTCATCGCGCCGCAGGCGCGCGTCGGCCCCTGCGAGCCCGGTGTCCACGACGGTGCCGGAGGGCAGCACGAAGCGCAGCGATTCCAGGGTGCGATAGGAGTTCTCGGCGATCCCCGCGGCCATGCCGGAGGAGTTGTTCGCGATCACCCCGCCGATCGTGCAGGCGATCTCGGAGGCCGGATCCGGGCCGAGCCGCCGCATGTGCCGCAGCAGGTGGGCGTTGACCTGCCGCAGCGTCGCCCCCGGACCCACCCGCACCCGCTCACCCGCCTCGAGCACCTCGACGGAGCGGAAGTGGCGGCGCACATCGGCCAGCACCGAGTCGCTCTGCGCCTGCCCGGAGAGGCTGGTGCCGCCCGAGCGGAAGGTCAGCGGCCGACGCTCGCCCGTCGCCTGCCGCAGCAGGGCCACCACCTCGGCCTCGTCGGCCGGAGCGGTCACCGCCTCGGGCAGCAGCAGGTAGTGGGAAGCATCGTGCGCAAGGGTGTGGCGGGCGACGACATCGGTGTCCAGCAGCGGCGCAACGGTCATGCCTCACGGTACCCCGCGAGGTCGGAGCGGGCGAGGCGGACTCTCACGAGGCGAGGTCGCGGCCTGTACCGTCGGGGACGTGACGAGCGCACTGACCACCTACCTCGATCGACTCACCGCCGCCCTGTCCACCGCGACGGCGCCCGAGCCGCCCGATGCCGAGGCCGTGCTCCCGGACCGCGGGATCACGGGCGACGTGGACACCCAGGGGGACATCCCCGACCTCTCCTTCCTCTCCGGGGCGCAGCAGGACCCCCTCGGCGTCGCGA
>JAKDUN010000529.1 GCA_030457675.1 Brachybacterium sp.
GCTCGCCGCTTGCTCTCTCACCACTCCCGCTCCACCCCTGGAAGGACCCCGATGTACACCGCCCTCAAGGACCAGCTGACCGCCGAGCTCGCCGAGATCGAGCAGGCCGGCACCTTCAAGCACGAGCGCGTCATCTCCACCGCGCAGAGCAACCGGGTCACCGCCGGTCCCGTCGGCCGTGACGGCGCCGAGGTGCTGAACTTCTGCGCCAACAACTACCTGGGTCTGGCCGATGACCCCCGACTGGTGGAGGCCGCGAAGCGGGCCCTGGACGAGCGCGGCTTCGGGATGGCCTCGGTGCGGTTCATCTGCGGCACCCAGGATCTCCATCTGCAGCTCGAGCGCGCCGTCTCCGACTTCCTCGGCACCGAGGACACGATCCTGTTCGCCTCCTGCTTCGACGCCAACGGCGCCGTGTTCGAGCCCCTGTTCGGCGCGGAGGACGCGATCATCTCCGATGCGCTGAACCACGCCTCGCTCATCGACGGGATCCGCCTGTCCAAGGCCGCCCGCTTCCGCTACCGCAATGCGGACCTCGAGGACCTTCGCACCCAGCTCGAAGCGGTCGCGGCCCTGCGCGAGGGGAAGGGCGCCCGCCGCACCGTCATCGTCACCGACGGCGTCTTCTCCATGGACGGCTACCTCGCCCCGCTGGAGGGCATCTGCGACCTCGCCGAGGAGTTCGGTGCGCTGGTGATGGTCGATGACTCCCACGCCGTGGGCTTCATGGGTGCCACCGGCGCCGGCACCCCGGAGCACTTCGGGGTCTCCGAGCGCGTGGACATCTATACCGGCACCTTCGGCAAGGCGCTCGGCGGTGCCAGCGGCGGCTATGTCGCCGCCCGCGGCGAGATCGTGGCGATGCTGCGGCAGAAGGGCCGCCCCTACCTCTTCTCGAACTCGCTGGCCCCGTCGATCGTGGCCGCCACCCTCACCGCGCTCGAGCTGATCGAGGGCAGCGGCGAGCTGCGGGCGACCCTGTTCCGCAACGCCGAGCTGTTCCGTCGACGGATGAGCGAGGAGGGCTTCGAGCTGCTGCCCGGCGAGCACGCGATCGTGCCGGTGATGTTCGGGGACGCGTCCCTCGCCGCGAAGGTCGCCGACGCGATGCTCGAGCAGGGCGTGTTCGTCACCGCCTTCTCCTACCCCGTGGTCCCGCAGGACCGGGCCCGGATCCGGGTGCAGCTCTCCGCCGCCCACACCGAGGAGGACGTCGAGACTGCGGTCCAGGCCTTCGTCGCCTCCCGCGACGCGGTCCAGGACGGCCAGGACGGCTGAGCCCTACTTGCCGAGCCGCATCCAGGCGTCGGTCCGCACCCGCAGGCCCAGGCTGATCGCCCGCATCACCATGAACAGGAAGTTGCAGGCCAGCCAGAGCATCGCCAGACCCCATGGCCCCTCCGGTGCCCACCACGCCACCGCGATCGCGCCGGGCATGATCGCCACCGCGATCAGGGCGCCGACCTTCGCCAGATACGGGGCGTCGCCCGCGCCCATCAGCACCCCGTCCAGCACGAACACGTATCCGGCCA
>JAKDUN010000004.1 GCA_030457675.1 Brachybacterium sp.
CCCCGTCCGCGTCGCCGCGTCCGACAACGCCGGATGCGGGCCTGGCGGGCCTCGACGACCTCGACAATGACTCCCCCCTGTCCGACCTTGGCGATATCGCGTTCGATTCCGATTTCGACTCCGATCTCGACCCTGCTAAGCCCGCGTCCGCGGCCCGTCCCGGGCTGGGGCAACATCACGCGCCTGGTGTCGAGCCCGCGCCCGCAGCTCCGCTCGACGAAGCGGCCAACGTGCCCGAGCTCTCCGAGCTGGTCGGTGCCGGAGGCATCGAGGTGACCACCGATCTGTCTACGACGCCGGACCCGCTCGAGACTGACCCCCGGTGGATCAAGATCTCGCAGCAGCCCGCCGAAGACGGATGGAGAGGGACCCTCAACGGCTGGGGCCTCAAGATCACCCCTACCGAGGACGAACTCGCGCAGCGCCGTGAGGCGCTGCGCCAGGAGATCACCCGCGAGGAGCAAGAGCGCCTCGAAGCCGAGCAGCACGCCCAGGAAGAGGCCGTCCAGGAGAGCCGCCGCGCTGCTCGCGAGCGAGAGGCCGCCGCCAAGGACAGGACGGAGCGCGCACTCATCCAGACCTCGTTCGAGGAGCCCAAGAACGTCCTCATCGCCAACGACAAGGGCGGCCAGGGCAAGACCAGCGCCTGCTACTGCATCGGCGCGACCGCTGGCCGAATCCGCGGCGGCGACGTCGTCTCCTGGGACGCCAACGAGACCCGCGGGAACCTCGGATTCCGCGCGAAGAAGGCACCGACCGCACGCAGCGTCGTCGACCTGCTCGAGCAGGCCGCCGAAGATTTCACCACCGTCGAGGGCAGCAAGCGATCCACCCTCGCCCGCTTCACACGCTCGCAGGGCGACAACCTCTTCGCCGTCCTCGCCTCCGACGAGTCCCGCGACCGCCAAGACCTCGTCGACGCGGAAGCCTTCGAGAAGGTGTACGAGATCCTGGGCCGGTTCTACTCCCTGATCCTCATCGACACCGGCAACAACCACCGCGTCAGCCACTTCACCGCAGCTCTCGCAGCCACCGACCAGCTCGTCGTCCCCGTCAGCGCAGGTGCCGACGGCGCCTACGCCGCCGAAACCATGATGGACACCTTCGAGAGCCTCGGCTACGGCGACCTGGTCAAGAACGCCGTCGTCCTACTCAACGACTCCGCCACCCGCCGTGGCGACGCCACCGGCATCGCCACCAAGTTCGAACAGCGCGTCCGAGCGATCATCCCGATCCCCTTCGACCCGGCCCTCGACAGCGGCGAAGAGATCGACTTCGACGCCCTGCAGCCCGCCACTCGCGCCGCCTACCAGGAAGCAACGGCCACGATCGCGCAGGGCCTCGCCGACACCAAGGAGAACCAGGCATGAGCTTCCTCGAACTCCGCAGGATCAACGACGACACCCTCGTCGCCATCAACACCAACCACATCATCGAGATGTGGGCCGCGAAGCAGGAAGACACCTCCGCGCCCGTTGAGACCAACTGCTACATCGCCATCCGACTGACTGGCCAGACAGCCATCACCCGCTATCTCCCCCGCACACCGTACGGTCACCCGCTCGACCCGGAACGAATCTCCAACCCCCAGGATGCACTCCGCTCCACCGTCGAATGCATCCAGAAGCCATGACCGCGACACGCCAGCGAGCAACACGCACACCCCATTCCGTTCCCGGAACGCGTCGTCCGTGTACCGTGGTCCCTATGGAGCAGAAGCGGAGAGGCGGGCGACCCAGCAAGGGTGACCGCGCGGACATCAAGTCCCGTATCCCGACCGATCGGCGTAACAAGCTTTACGCGTACGCCGAACTGGTGGGACGACCGGTCACCGACCTCACTGCAGAAGTTCTCGTGCCCTGGATCGATGGTCTCGACCTCGAGCAAGCACGCCTCGGCGAGGCGCAGGAGCGCCTGACGATCGACGAGGAGAGCAAGAAGACCGCATAAAAAGACTTCGCCCCCGAACCTGTTGCAAGCAGGCGCGGAGGCGATTGAGAAGTCTTGGGGGCCTAGTTGGCGCTAGGTGATCCCCGGGGCGAACCGAAAGGAGGTCCATCAAATTGTTGCCCCCAGAGTACGGGGGTCGCTCGACCGTAAGCAAGTACGGTGAGCCCGGCGTGTCTCCGAACACGCCCGCGACCCCTCAGCAGCCGGACCCGTGGCTCCTCACGCAGACCATTACTCCACGCGCGACTGTGCGCGTGGCCAGCGTCGACGCCTACGGCGAGATTCAGAACCTCTACTCGGAGACGCAGCGCGTCGGCCCCACTCCCCCGGAAACGCCCTGGGCGATCTACCTGGCTGGCCCGGACCGCACGTTCGAGCTCCTGTGCTTCGATCACGACGCCAAGACGGACGGCGCGGCCGCCGCCGCCGCCCGTGACGCCGAGGTCACCGCCGGGATTCTTTCCCGCGCAGGCCTTGAACCCGTGGTCTGCGCCTCCGGCCCCGGCGGCGGTCGCCACGTCTGGGTTGCGCTGGCCGAAGCCGTCGACGCCGAAACCGTGGCCACGCTCGCCCGACTCGTCCGACACCTGTGCCCCACCCTCGACCTCTCGCCTCTGACCAATCCCGCAGCGGGGTGCGTGCGCCCACCTGGAGCTCCGCACCGCGCCGGCGGCGTCTCTGAGGTCATCACCGGCAGCGTCGGCGCGCTCACGGCCCCCACCGGGACCGTCGCGCAGGTCCATGCCGCAGCCGAGCACGTGGCGCACCTCGTCGAGGCCGCCGAGCCCGAGCATGTACCCACGGCCCGCCGGCCACTGCCCGTCGACAAGCACCAGCACCGGTACCTTGCCGGGCCCCGTCTGCCCCTACCTCGAGCCAGCGCAGCCGCGCTGGACGAGGACGCCGCCATGGGTGACGCCTCAGCCGTCCTGTGGCGCATCCTCATCGGAGCCGCCTCCTCGAGGTGGCGCTACGAGGACGTCGCCGCCCTCACAGACCGCCCTGGCATGGCCCACATCCTCACAGAGCGCTCACGCGGAACTCGCGTGAGCCGCACGCCTGCACAGGCTGCCGAAAGACTCTCCCACCACTGGAATCGAGCCGTGCAGTGGGTCGCCGCAAACCCGCGCGAACAGAGCGAGGAAGACCCGACCTTCGACCTGCGGGCCGGAGCGATCGCCGCGCACGTCCGCCAGATCCAGCAACGCGCCGACGCCTCTGCCGGCCGTTGGACTACCCCTGCCGGCCCTACAGACCGCCGCATCCTCGACGCCCTGTGCCTCCTCGCCCTGCAAGGGCTAACGACATCGGTGGAGGCCGATATCCGCCGCCTGGGGCTCCTGGCCGGCATCGGCCGAGAAACCGCCCGCACAGGTCTGCTTCGCCTTGCCGAGAGCGGATGGATTGCACAGCAGACCCCTGCCGAAGGAGTGCACGCCGCACGCTGGACGCTTGGTCCAAGCGGCGTTATCCACATCGAGACGTCCGAGGGTCGGTCACAAGTGGATACACGCGCCCCCCGCACCCACACCGGCTCCGCCGAGCGGACCATCCTGCTCGCCCAGCTCGCTGCCCGCACCACGGATGCCGCCCACGACGCCTTCACCCCCGGAGCCCTCGGACACCACGCAGGCAACCTCTACGCCCGCACCACCCTGGAACCCCAGACCGCCCTCGCACTCTCCCAGGCCACTGGTGCCTCGCTCGAGCGCACACACCGCACCCTCGAGCGTCTCGTCGACGCCGGGGTGCTCCTGCTCGATGCCACCGGTTGGCGACGCTCCCGGCGCGACCGACGCGCTCCCGCCGCGACCAGCTATGGAACCAGCGGACTACTCGCTCACCGTGCCCGGACCTACCGCCTCGAGCGCGACCTGTGGACCTGGTGGCAGGCCGAGCAAACATGGATGCGTGCTCCACGCCGCACCCCGGCGGCGCGTCGCGCTGGCCACGGACAGCTCTCCCTCATCCCCAGCGACGAAACCACCAGCTACGGCGCCCACCCGCGCCGCAACGGCCGCGCAGATTACCGAGCCGCACGCGCACTCCTCACCGAGGAACAGCCCGCAAAGGCGGCACAGCAACCAGCTCCCATCGCGGCACTCCACTCGCAGGCCGCCTGACGCTCCAGCGACCGGACCTCAGCCCCCGCGACCCTTATGCATCTCCGTCTCGCTTCCCGGATCCTTGCCCCCGACCGTGCGGCACGCCTGACCCGGACCGCTGCCGCATCGCTCGCACGTCGACTGCATCCGTCGCTCGAGCTCCTCCTGCACGGCGGCGCGATCCAACAGCTCCTGCTCCAGCCGGGGCATCGTCGTCGTCGCCTCTAAGAGCTCGGAGTAGCGCACGGTGTTCGCAGCGTCCGACCCCAGCGACACGAGATACGCCAACTGGCGTGGACTCAGCACCCCACCAGCAGGCTCTCCATCAGGGAACTCTGCCGCGAGCGGAGGGTCAACCTCGAACACCTCAGCAACAAATTTGAGCAGCTCCTCAGTCGAGCACAACTCGTCGTAGAGCTGTGCCAGCTCGAGCTGCACCGGCCGCAGATTCACCCGAGGCCGCAACCCGTAGAACGCCGCCCGGAGGCTCCTGACATGCGCGGCCGCGCCCGCCGCATGCTCGACCAACTCATCTATCGCCCGCTCCGAGTACGGATCAGGAAGACCGACGGGGACTGGATCCTGAATTCCCACCCGACGGTGCGCATCGACGCCACTCGTGCGCTCAGGAAAGACCTCCCGCTCCGAGGCCTCCTCCCCCGGCTCCGGCCAATCCGACTCCTCATCCTGTGGCGGCCTGATCGCGTTCTCAAGCGCCTCCACGACATCGCCGTCCATAGCCTCGAATCCGACAACGTCCACGAAGGTGGCCCCCTTGTGAAAGCTCACTTCGATGGTGAACAGGGACCCTTCCTCAGATACGCAGGGGATCGTGAGATGTTCGCCGCGGTATGGGTTGCCGGTGTAGCCGGGATCGTAATCGCTGGAGGGGGCAGAGGCCTCCATGAGGTCGAACCACGGGTCAAGCGTCGTCCCAAAGCTCTCGATAGAACTCATCACCCGGTGACGTTTCGGCTGCCCAGTTCTCACAGCCGCCTTGAACAACTGGCGAAGCTCCGCGTTGTCCACGATCAGTTCCTCCCTCGCAGCGAATCGAACCCCGTCACCGTACCGGCACCAGAAGTCCGCCCCGGCCCGTGGCACCACCACTCCCCTGGGCTCCCTTTACCGGCGACGGGGACTCGCCTGAGCACCTTCGGGGACATGTCCGCACGCCCCCATGCGGACATGCGGACACGGGGGCACGCCTTCAGCCGCCCAGACACCTGCACTGACAGCAGTCGTCGACCCCCATCGCGGAAGTAGCCACGGGCAGATGGGGACATGGGGACATGGGTGCACGCCCCCAGGGGGACATGCACCCGTGCGGGCATGTCCCCTTGCGGACGTGTCCCCATGCGGGTACGGTCTGGACATGATCATCGCCATCATCAACACGAAGGGCGGGGTCGCGAAGACGACCACGACCATTTACACCGGTGCCTGCCTCGCCGAGCACGGCTCTGTGAGGGTGCTCGATGCCGACCCCCAAGGTTCGGCGACCGATTGGGCCGAACGCTGCAACGAGGACGGCTCTCAACTCCCGTTCCCGGTCGAGATCGTCAACCGGAACACGCTGAAGCGGCTGACTGCCAGCACGGACTACACGGTGATCGACACGCCGCCGGGGGACCCCACCCTCATCGACCTCGCACTACGGGTGGCTGACGTAGCGGTCGTACCCACCTCGCCCAGCCCGGCTGACGTGGCGCGAGTGTGGGAGACGCTCGAAGTGGCCACGACCATCCTGCCGACCTATGTGCTGTTCACTCTTGTGGACCGGCGCGCGAACGACCTTCGGGACGCGCGGGCAGCGCTCATAAGCGAGGGGGTGGGACTGTTTGACAGTGACATCCCGTACCGCAAGGCCGTACGCAACGCCCTGGGGACGGTGCCTGGCCCGCGGATGCACAACTACGACGCCTACGTCCGCGAACTTCTGGAGGTCTTCTGATGGTGACCAAGCCCGACCCCTCGAGCCGCTTTGCCCGCCGAGGCGGCCGCCCCCTGAGAAGCATGTCCGAGACGCTCGCGCCCGCAGTTGAGGTCGAGCCAACCCGACAGCTCACCGCACGCATCCCGGAGTCTCTGCACAAGCAGGTCCGGCAGCACGTCGTCGACCAGGACATCAGCGTCCAAGACTTCGTGCGAGCCGCCGTCATCGAAGCACTCAACCAGAAGCCGACAGACTGATCGCATGGGGACATGTCCCCATGCCCCCAAGGGGGAGGCGGAGCGAAATGGACCGCAACGACCGTGGACGCCGAGTCCGGCTGACCACCTGTATCCCGAACACAGCAGCCACGAGAGGAGCCACTCGGTACAGTGACGGGCGTCTCTGTAGTCGGTCGGGGGGAACCACGTGGCACGTCGTACTCGAAAGGCGAGCGAGGACCAGCTCGCCTTCAACTTCGATGCCCTCTGGGCTGAACCCGAGGCCGAACGTCTCGAGGAGGACACCGATGAACAAGTACGGGGCGATGCTTCGCCGACAGTGGGAGATAGCGGACCCGAAGTTCGTGCAGAGCCTGAACGATCCGACGGCACACTTTTCCCAGCTGGGGGAGCAGGTGAGCGAGGAGATTCTCGAGCTGCTGCCGAGCCTGGAGGGAACCGACCCAGCAGAGGAGACGTACCTGGAGAAGGTGGGTCGACTCAGCGCAGCGAAGCTGCAAGCGGAGGAGATCGTGCTGGCGGAATACCAGCCCGCGAGCGACAGCCCGGAGCCGGACGAACCGGAGGGCTGGGACTCGATGCCCCACGACCAGCAGGAGAGCTGGATTCGCGAGAACATCCCCGCGGGGGAGGAACAGCAGCAGATGCTGAAGGACCTCGAGAGCCGGCGACTGGACAGGATGATCGTGATGGGCGCGAGCTACGACCCGCAGGACCACGAGCAGGACTAACCGCCGAACCGTTCCGCCCAACCACCCAGAACGATCTGGCACCGTCGGGAAGCCTAGCCCGCTACCAGGCAAACATCGCCGCCCTGCGCACCCTCAAGCAGCTCCGAGAGAACGGCCAACCCGCGACCCCCGACCAGCAAGCCACCATTGCCCGGTACGGGTCGTGGGGAGCAGTCCCCGAGGTCTTCGACCAACGCCGCTCCGACTGGCACGAGCACCGAGTCACGCTCATGGAGATGCTGGGGGAGGAGGGCTACGAAGCCGCACGGGCCACCACGCTCAACGCCCACTTCACCGACCCCGCCATCGCCGCTCCCATGTGGAACGCGATGAGCGAACTGGGATTCGAGCACGGCACAGTTCTCGAGCCCGGATCCGGCATGGGAACGTTCATCGGCCTGGCCCCGCAAGGGGCACGGATGACCGGCGTGGAGCTAGACCCCACGACCGCCGAACTGGCCTCCCACCTCTACCCCCAGGCATCCATCCGCGCCGAGGGCTTTGAGACCACCCGATTCCCCGACGAGACCTTCGACGCGGCGATCGGCAACGTCCCCTTCGGCAACTTCAAGCTCTACGACAAGACCCACAACGCCGGCGAGCACTCCATCCACAACCACTTCATCATCAAGTCTCTGGACCTCGTCCGCCCAGGTGGCGTCGCAGCCTTCATCACCAGCGCATACACCCTCGACTCGCAGAACCCCGCCGCCCGTAAGGAGATGAACGACCGCGCCGACCTCATCGGTGCCGTGCGCCTTCCCAACAGCGCACACCAGCGCGCCGCAGGCACCGAGGTCCTCACCGACGTTCTCCTGTTCCGCAAGCGCCACGAAGCCGATGCCCCGCGCAACGAGGACTGGCTCCGCTCCACCGTCCAGGAGATCCCCGTCCTTCGCGGCCGCACCACCGACGGCACCTGGGGCGTGCGCGTCAACAACTACTTCCTCGACCACCCCGAGCAGGTGCTTGGAGACTTCGTGGTCACCCCGGGTGTGCGCGGCTCGCTTCAGCTCGGCGTCCAGGCCTCCGAATGGGAGCCCCTCGGAGTGCCCCTCACCGACGCGCTCACCCGCGTCACCGACCGTGCACGCGCCAATGGCCTCACGCTGACAAGCTCCGAACCCGCCGCCCCGTCACTCGACCTCAGCGCCACCCTCGACGAGGCCGCCGCCAGGCCAGCCGACCCCCTCGAGGAACCCGCTCCCGAGTCGATCCGCTGGGACGGACACATCGCCGCAGCCGGCGACGACTTCGTCCAGTACATCGACGGTCAGCCCACCGAGCTCCCAGTCGCCAAAGCACCCTCCGCACGACGCGAGCTCCGCTCCCTGCTCGAGATGCGCGACCTCGGCACCACGCTGCTGCAGATGGAAGCTCGCACCCAAGGCAACGACCCCGCCGTCAGCGCACAGCGAGACCAGCTCCGCGCAGCATGGGAGAGCCACCACCAGACATACGGACCGATCAACCGCTACAGGGAGTCCTGGCGGACCAGCAAGACCGGCAAACAGTTCATGGTGCCGATCTACCCGTCGGCCACCAAAGCCTTCCGCGGCGACCCCTTCGCCCCCTTCGTCTCCGCCCTGGAGAAGTTCGACCCCGAAACCCAGACCGCGCGACCGGCGGACCTCCTGCAGCACCGCACCGTCGCCCGGCGCCACATCCCCCAGGGCGCAGAGAACATCCACGACGCCCTGTCGATCACGCTGGACCACCACGGCTACGTCGACCTCGACCAGATCGCACAGCTGCGCGGCTCCACAACCGATGAGGCCCGCACCGAGCTGGGCACCCTGGTCTATGACGACCCCGCCACCGAGCGCCTCGTCCCCGCCGCCGAGTACCTCTCCGGCAACGTCCGAGTGAAACTCCGCGAGGCCACCGAAGCCGCCGAGGCCGCACCAGACCGCTACACGGTCAACGTGCCCGCCCTCGAGGCCGTCATCCCTGAGGACCTCACCCCTGCTGACATCGAGCCGCAGATCGGTGCCGCCTGGATCCCCGCCACCGACCACCAGGAGTTCATCACCACCCTCCTGGGCGCTCGAGCCGGCCAGATCACCATCGAATCCACCGGAGACGGCACCTGGCTTACCCGTCAGCGAGGCGTCGGCGACATGACGTCAGCGACCGTCACCTGGGGCACCAAACGCCGCAATGCGCTGGACCTGTTCGCCGCAATGGCCGAGCAGCGCCCCATCCTCGTCCACGACAAGCAGGAAGACGGCTCCCAGGTCCTCAACCCCACCGAGACCGCTGCCGCCAACGAGAAGGCCGACGCTCTCCGCGAGCGATTCCAGGAGTGGGTCTGGGAAGACCCCGACCGCGCCGAACGACTGGCCAGGGGCTACAACGACACCTTCAACGCCCTGGTGCTGCGCGACTACAGCGAGGCAGGGGAGACACTCACCTTCCCCAACATGTCCGAAACCTGGAAGGCCCGCGTCAAGGACCACCAGCGCACCGCAGTCGCCCGCATGATCAACGAGCCCGCCGTGGGCCTGTTCCACCAAGTCGGAGCCGGGAAGACCGCCGAGATGGTCATCGGATCCATGGAGCTCAAGCGCCTGGGGATGGCCAGCAAGCCGGCCATCATCGTTCCCAACCACATGCTCGAGCAGTTCTCCCGCGAGTTCATGGAGATCTACCCGCGGGCAATGATCCTCGCCGCCAGCGGCGACGACCTCACCGCCGCGAAGCGCCGCCAGTTCATCGGCCGAGTGGCCAACAACGACTGGGACTGCGTGATCGTGACGCGCGGCGCGTTCCAGAAGCTCGACCTCACCCCGGAACACAAGGCCGACTTCATCCGCGCCGAGCTGGTCGAGCTCCGCGAGGCGCAGGAGAACGCCACCGAGGCGGGGAACGAACTGTCGGTCAAGGAGATCGAGAAGAAGGTCAAGCGCTCCGAGGAAGGCCTCAAAAAGGCCCTCGACCAGGACTACGACCCAGGCCTGTCGTTCGAAGACACCGGCATCGACTACCTCTGCATCGACGAAGCGCACGACTACAAGAACCTCGAGACCGCCTCCAACATCCGGGGAGCGGCCGTCGACGGCTCCGACCGCGCACGCAACCTGAAGATGAAGGTCGACCACCTGCGCTCAGTGCACGGCGACCGCGTCGCCACATTCGCCACCGGCACCCCGATCGCGAACAGCGTGTCCGAGGCGTACATCATGCAGAAGTACCTCCGCCCCGACCTCCTCGAAGCAGCCGGAGTCCGATCCTTCGACACCTGGGCTGCCACGTTCGGGAAGACCGTCATGAGCGTGGAGATGGCCCCTGAGGGCAACAAGTTCCGCACCGTCCAGCGGTTCGCACAGTTCCAGAACGTCCCCGAGCTGCTGCGGATGATGCACACCTACGCCGACGTGAAGCTCGCCGACGACCTCGACCTCCCCACCCCCGCACTGCGCGAGCGCGCCGACGGGAAGCGCGGACCCGAAATGGAAATGGTCGAAGCCTCCGCCACGACCATCGACTACATCCAAGACCTCGGAGGACGAGCAGAAGCCGTCCGCAAGGGCCTCGTTACCCCCTACGAGGACAACATGCTCAAAATCAGCTCCGACGGGAGGAAAGCCGCCCTCAGCCCAGAACTCGTGGGACTGGAGGACCCCGCTGCCAACAACGGCAAGGTCGCTCGAGCAGCCGCATCCATCGCCGACATCTACCACCGCACCAAGGACACCGAGTACGAAACCGACGGCGGCCTCACCAGCCCCGGAGCGCTACAGATCGTGTTCGCCGACATGCACGCCTCCCAGGACAGCGACTACGACGCCTACGACGACCTCCGCGAACGACTCATCGACGCGGGAGTGCCCGCCGAGAAGATCCGCTTCATGCAGGAAGCAAAGAACGACCGCGAGAAAGCCTCACTGTTCGCAGACGCCCGCAACGGCGACGTCGCCGTACTGATCGGCTCGACCCAGACCATGGGCACCGGCACCAACGTCCAACGTCGCGCGATCGCGCTGCACCACCTCGACTGCCCCTGGCGCCCCGCAGACGTCGAACAGCGCGAGGGCCGCATCATCCGCCAGGGCAACGCCAACGCCGAAGTCTCCGTGCACCGCTGGGCCACACAGAAGAGCTTCGACGCCTATATGTGGCAGACCGTCGAACGCAAGAGCAAGTTCATCAACCAGATCATGCGTGGCAGCCTCGACATGCGCACCATCGAGGACATCGGCCAGAACTCCCTGGACTACGCCGAGATCACCGCGATCGCCGCCGACAACCCCCTGCTCATCGAGAAGACCAAACTGACCACCGAGGTCCAGCGGCTCACCCGCCTCGAGCGAGCCCACGAATCCGAGCAACAGAACCTCCGAATCCGCATCCCCCAGATGCGCGAGGGCATCGAGACGATGCGCGCAAACGTCGACACCCTCGCCCAGCTCGCCGAACGCACTCAAGACGTCTCCGGTGACAAATTCACGATGACCGTCCGTGGCCACGACTACAGCGAACGCGCCAAGGCAGGCGAGGCCATCGTCCGCTGGGCGCAGAGCACCAACTTCCGCTCCGACCCCCGCACCGACCGCGAGCTAGGACAGATCGGCAGCCTCGCCGGCCACCCGATCCACGCCACCGTGATCTCCATGGTCGGCAGCGGACAGCCACCACACAACCCACGCATCCACCTCCACGTCCCCGGCACCCTCGAGGACCACGCCGTCAAGATGACCGCCTCCGACCTCGGCGTCACCGACCATCGGATCGTCACCAGCCTCGAGGCGAAGATCGCCGCCATCGGCCGCGACGCCATCGGCTTCGAGAAGCAGATCCCCCGCCGCGAAACCGAACTGACCGAGGCCGAAGCCAACCTCGACCAGCCCTTCAAACACGGGCACCTGCTCGCCCTCACCCGAGAGCAGCTCGCCGAGGTCGACAAGCAAATGGTCAAGCGAGAGGAAGGCGCAGAAGGCGACGCAGAAAGCCCCACACTGGACGACTCCGGACCAGCGGAGCCCACCAGTGGGGGAGAGGGCACCAAGAGCCCGCAAGCCGCCTCTGAGCCTTCCCAGGGCGCGGCGGTGCCTGCGCACCGTCAGGCATGGCGACAGCCGGCCGCAGCCGATCAAAGCTACAGCCGCTGAGGAGAGCAGCCATGTCCGAAACGCCCCGCCCCACCCAGGCACAGACCCTGGCCGAGACCGCACTCGACCAGTCCACCCACCTCGAGGTCACCTTCCCCGACGCACCCGCCTACCTCACCGCCACAGAAGCCACTGCCACCCTCTCCGCGCTCACCTACCTGCACGACCTCGCACTCTCCCAAGAACACCCTGATCTACTAAAAGGGGGGCTCGTTGAGTTCGAGCACCCACGTCACCGGCTGCGCACTCCTCCTGAGTCGGCGCTGCGGATCGCACGAATCCACTACGGCTCTCCCTTCACCGTCGAACTCATCATCCCCACCGTCACCGTCGTCTCGATTCTCACGGTCCTGATCCAGCAAGCCGGAGCAATCGTGAAAACGGCGGTGCAGCAGCGCGCAGAGACCGAACGCGAGCGCATGCGCCAAGACGGCGAAACCAAGCGCGAACATCTCCGTCAGCAAGGAGAAACCCAACGCGAAGGAACGCGACAGCGTGAGCCCGAGCAACCGGCTGAAGAATCTTCCAGCCGAACCACTCGGGAAGTGCCCTCGAAGTTGCTCCCCATAGCTCCCACCGAGCGAGCTGCCAGCGGAGGCGACAACATCGCCTACTCACCGCCTGAGCCGCGAACCGTTGATGATCTCGCCCAAGCACCCCAGCAGATGCTCCGCGCCATCATGACGACACCCGAGGCCAACCAGTCCTCATAGGGACGCACGCGACGTCGTACGTCCGAGGGTCGGCGCATACTGGCGCAGATGAGTAGCGACTACGCCGTGTACTTCGCGCACCAGAAAGCAGTGCAGATCGTGCACGGCCTGACGATCAACTACCGCCTCGCCCTCGACGGACCGTCCGTGACGACCAGCGAATCCGACCTGGACAAGACCCTCCCCGAACACTCAGTTCGCATCGTCACCGACCAAGGAGAGCTGCTGATCCGTTCTGCCGAGTGGGTCCACCAGGACGACGAGCTCCGTGCCCACGTGCTCGGCTGGCTCATGGCCCACATCGACCTCCGCGCCGCCAAGGTTCGCCTGGGCGCGCGCCGCTACGACGAGGTGTGGATGACAGCCTGGAGACAGGCCAACCCCGGCGGCCGGAAAGCCTGAACGCGAATGAGCATGGCTGACTACGGAGCACCCGCCCAACACACTGCGTAGATGCTGCCGCGAATCGCTCCGCGATCCGTGCCTTCGAAAGACTGGGGGACACGTTGCGAGCCGTACCCGACGATCCATGCGAACGATCCAAGAAGACCTCACCACCCAGCAGGGGCGCGGACAGTGGTCCAGACCAAGGACTACAGGAGAGGAGAACACTTCTTCGACAAGCACCCCAAAGCCGTAGGGAACACCCTGAGCAATGACGGATCATCAACGAATCACTGCTTCGGACGCACCCACCGGATGCTCACCGCAACCACCCACGAACAGCTCCCACCGACCCGAAGGCAAGGACGCTCGCGTCTGCGGCAGCAGCTTCGTGACCAGCACAGAAACCCACACAAAACAGTTAAGCCCCCCTTGCTATTGACGGTGAAGGGGGGCTAAACTATAGTCATGGCGAAAGAGATGAAGTACCGCGACCTGGCTCGACTCTTGCGTGACGCGGGATTCTCCCCGCGAGAGGGCAAGGGGGATCACGAAGTGTGGTCCGCGCCAGGCTTTGCGCGACACGTCGTGTTGACCCAGACTCGGACGGTCTCGCCCGGACTGGTCCGCAAAGCCCAGAAGGCCATGGCGGAGAAGCAGAAGCAGAAGGAGTGAGGGTATGAACGCAGCGACCGTGACCGCGACGCGCTGGTCACAGGGGTGGGAGCTCACTCTCGAGGGAGAAGGGGATCCCGCCACGCAGGTCCGCACCCTCGACAAGGCCCGCCAGCAAGTCATCGACTACCTCGACACCGTCGACCCTGACGTCGACCATGCGGACTGGGTGATCACCGTGCTCCCCGCCGACGAGGCCGACGCCCAGCAGGTGCGCGCCGTCCGTGAGGGCACAACCGCAGCCGCCCGCGCCCAGGATGAGGCCGCGCGCCGCACCCGCGACCTCGTGGCCACCCTTGATCGCAAGCAGTACAAGAGCGCCGACATTGCCGGACTCCTTGGCGTCAGCCGCGCCCGCGTCTCCCAGCTACTCACCGAGTCCCGCGCCGCCTGACTCGGCTCCGCCGGTCGCCGGCTCTTCCCCCTTGACCCAACGAGTCGAGGGGGTTTTTCTATGTCCGAAGTGCAACGCGGAGAACTATTAAGCCCCCCTTGACACGGAAGTTAAGGGGGGCTAAACTTGAGTCATGACCAACGCACAGAACACCTCCACCGTCACCGACCACGACGTCAAGACCCTCATTGCCGTCGCTGCCGGGCGCTGGGCCACCGCCGCCGAGCGCATCGAGTCCGACCTCCCCGGCGTCTCCTTCCTGCGGCTGAACCTCCGCTCGCCCATCGGCGACGCCCGGATCGAGGTCTACAGCGACGAGCGCGCCTGGGGCGCCGCCAGCGTGATCGTCGGCGGCGTCGGCAACCTCATCACCCCCACCGAGCAGATGCGCGCCTCCTTCCGCGTCAACGGCTGCGCAGGCATCCCTGACCGCGCCTGAGGAACCCCTACCGATTGGAGCCCCATCATGACTGCCACCGCCCTGGACTACCTGATCCGCGCAGGAGACGCATTCGTCGCCACCCTCCCTCTCCACACCTCCGACGCGACCCGCCTGGACCATCAGCGAGCCGGACGCCTCGCGGACTACGCCTGGCGCTGCGCCGAACTCGCCTCCCACGCGGCTGGCAGGGACCCCCGACAGTTCGAGCTCGCAGTCGGCACCCAGGACATGGCCGACCGCGCTTACGTCATCACCAAGGCCATCCGCGAGACCCGACTCTCCCGCAGCGCCCGAAAGGCGGCCTGATCATGACCGATCTCCTCGATCTGCTTGACGTCATTACCGCCGAACCAACCGCCGCGCCCCAGGCCTACACCACCGCGACCAATTGGACACCCGCCCAGCTCGACGAGGCCTACGAGGCACTGTGCAAGCGCGCCGAGGTCGAAGGCACGAGATGTGGGATCCGGTTCTGGTCCCACATGTGGGCCACGAGCTTTGCCACGCGGCCCACCCGTGGCGCGCACCCCATGGAAGTGGTCAGCGCGCATCTCGGCTGCGAGTGCCCGCGAGGCAACGCCTGTCAGTGCGTTAGGGCGCTCGTCTACCGGGCCTGGTGCGGGGACTGCGCCCACTGGACGGCAATCCGCGACGACGAAAGTGCCGCCGTCGCGGAACTGCACGACCACTGCTGGCCCGGCTGGCGCGATCTACCCCTCGGAGGTACTGCGGACCGCGGGCCGCACTGGGTGCAGGCAGGAGCGCCCATCATCACCGAGCGAGCCCCGCGCGGCACCCGCGCAGTCGCCGGTTACAGCCCCTACGGCGGCTACGACCTCGCCGCCCCTGACCACTCCTGATCTCCACCTGCATGCGCGCCATGCAGTTCGGAGCAACCTTCTTCATTGACTCACTCTGAGGAGATCGCCATGCATGTCTTCACCCGCAAGATGCGTGACTCGAACGGGCAGGTCGCGACCTACCGCACCAACTCCGGGGCCTGCGACCCCGCCACGGGGCACCGTGAGCCGCCCGCGCGGCCGCACCCCGACGAGATCCTCATGGTCCGCTGGTCCGGCTACTTCGTCTCTTCCATCGACACCCGACCCGTGGTCGAGACCGCCGCCTACTACGCGGCCCACCCCGAGTCCGAGGGGCACCCCGTCTCCGGCGACGAGAACGCCCGGACCCGATACAGCCAGTGCGGCGACACGAACCCCGACCCCGCCACCGGGTGCCGCGGCGAGCAGCACTGCCAGGCGGCACCCCACGAGGGCGGACGTGGATGGATCACCGGGCGCACTGCCTACTACCGCGACATCGAGCATGTGCTCTACCCCGGCGGCGTCGCCCCCGTTCCCGTCGAGGACGCCACCAAGGACGACGGACCCGTGCAGCTCGACCTCCTCGAGTACCTCGCGACCACCTGACCACCGTCAGCCTCTACTGCCACGACGAACCGACGTATGGAGGGATCCACCCCATGAACCTCTTGTCCGACAAGCACCTCCGCCTCATGGCAGCAGGAGTGGTCCTGCTCGCCGCCGTGCTGGGCGTTTTCCTGTTCGGCCCCGCTCTCCTGAATCTCGACGACGGGACGCCGACCGCGACCGCCGGTAGTGAGGCCACGGTCATTCGAGTCATTGACGGTGACACCCTCGCCGTCGAACCCACCGAGGAGCTGGCCGCGACGAACGAGGATGGCACAGAGCACGTCGTGCGGATCCTGGGCATCGACGCACCGGAGATGCACTACGGCGATAGTGAGGCCCCCGAGTGCGGCGCGCAGGAAGCCACAGACCGCCTGGGCAAGCTGCTCCCCGCCGGGGCACGCGTGCACCTCGTCCACGATGGCCAAGCCGACCACGTCGACCGGTATGGCAGATCTCTGGCCTACGTCGACCTCGACGACGCCACCGACGCCGGGACCGAGATGACAGCCGGAGGCTATGCGACCGCCTGGTACCCACGAGGAGAGCCCGAGCCCGAGCGGTTCACGACCTACCGCGACGCTGCCACCGAGGCGCGGGACGCTGGAACCGGCTCCTGGGCAACCTGCGATATCCGGAGGCAGCCATGACAGAGACGACCATCCCCTCTCAGCAGCTCACTACCGTCGACTCAAGGAGGCCACTGACGCTCTCGGCGAGGTCCACCCCGGACTGGCGGCCCTGGAGGAAATGGACGAGGGCCAGTAGCTCGACGTGCCCGAACCATAAACGGTCGCTTTCGGAGCCTGATCCGAGAACCACTTGACACCACTCCTCCATAGGGGTCATGCTTAGTGCATGACCGCTTACCAGTACGCCGCCATCTATGACGCTCTCCGCAACCGCATCGAAGCCGGCGAGTTCGGCGTGGGGGACCGCCTGCCTTCCATCAGCGCCCTCCAAGAGGAATACGACGTGCCGAGCCTGGGTACCATCCGCGCTGCGCAGCAGATGTTGGTAGAGGACGGCATGATTCGCACCGAGCAGGGGCGGGGCGCGTTCGTCGTCTCCGTTGAGTCGGCGCGCTCCATTGACCCGGACGACGCGCTCAGCAAAGCCCTCTCGCACATCAGCCGAGCGCGCGCAGCCCTGACGGCCCAGGCGATCCGCCGCGTCGCGTTCGATCTGGACGCGACCGACGACACCTACTACGTGCTTACTTCAGCTCTGGAGGAGTGGCAGTCCAGGTGCGACTTCCAGGCCGAGGAGGAGGAATCGCCACTTGCAGACGACCTCCGTCGCTGGGCGGCGCATGCACGGAACCTACTGGACACGATCGAGGCCGCACTCAACCGCGAGGCCCAGGAGGAGGGGCGATGACCAGCAACACCTTGGAGAGCTTTGTGTCCGGGCTCGAACCTCTGCTGATTGCCCTCATCGCGGTCTGCGTCCTGGTCGGATGCGTTGCGGCCATGAAGATCCTGAAGGGAGATGTCTACCACTCAGTGCCCTGGTTCCCCTGGCTGGTCCCCATCATCAGCTGGCTGGCGGCCGCCGCGTGCGGGTATCTCGTCTTGTTCTGAGGAGGACCGATGAGCAAGAAGCCCCAGGCGAGGCACCGCTTGATCCTGGCAATTATGTCCGGCCTCGCGTTCGTCAAACGGTCCGATTCGATAGGAGACCCCGCATGCTCACTCCCACGACCATCCTGCTCGTCATCGCCGTCTCACTGGTGATCGTCGCCGCCTGGGCAACGTTCCGGGCATCAGGGCAGCACACGTCCAACATTCCCATTTGGCCAGCGGCAGTCGCCTTTGGCCTCGCGATCGCCCTGTTCGGCATGGCGGCCGTCACGGCATGAACGCATAGCGCCATAAACGGTCGAATTAGATGTCGGACCCCACTGAAAGGATGCTCGGATGACCAAGCATCGCGGTACCACGCGCAGCTCTGCCGATTGGAGTCGCGGTCTCGAGTATCCCGCCATACCCTCCACTGGGGCGACGTGGGTTCTCGAGGCGGCAGCCCCACGCGCACGGCTCGACGCTCTGGACGTACGCGACCGACCCCGAGTGCTCCGACGGTTGCGCCTCGAGGCTGCAGTCTGGGGCCTGGTGCTCCTGGTCTTCGCGCTGGCGAGCATCCTCCTGTGGCGAGCCGTCCTGACCGGTACGGAAGCGCCGGTGCCTCTACCGCCTCTAGGGATCTGTGCAGTTGTCGTCGCCCTCCTTGCCGCTTTGAATCTGCGGAGGTGGCTCGTCTGCTTCTATCGCCTCTACCGCAGTAGTGCCCCATAGAGTGGTGTAACCAGATGGTGGCCGTGTCACTGGACGTGGACGCGGTCACCGTGCAGCCCCTTCGAGTCTCCTACCACAGACTCCTCGAAAGGACATCACACGATGACCGCTCCTCATATTGTCGACCCTGCACGCCTGCTCACCGAAGCGCTGGGCGATGCCTCTCCCGATCTCATGCGTTCGCTGCTGCAAACCATGGTCAACAGCCTGCTGTCGGCCGACGCCGATGCCGTGGTGGGTGCGGAGTGGGGCAAGCCCAGCCCGGACCGGACGGCACAGCGCAACGGCTACCGCCAGCGTGAGCTCGACACCCGGGTCGGCACGATCGATGTCGCGATCCCGAAACTCCGATCGGGCAGCTACTTTCCCGAGTGGCTGCTGGAGCGCCGCAAGCGCGCCGAGTCAGCGATGGTCACCGTGGTCGCCGACTGCTACCTGGCCGGGGTGTCGACGCGTCGGATGGACAAGCTGGTCAAGACCCTGGGCATCCACTCGTTGTCGAAATCGCAGGTGTCGCGGATGGCGGCCGAGCTCGACACCCACGTCACCGAGTTCCGCAACCGGCCCCTGGACGAGGCCGGCCCGTTCACCTTCGTCGCCGCTGACGCGTTGACGATCAAGGTCCGCGAAGGCGGCCGGGTGATCAACGCCGTCGTCATGGTCGCGACCGGGGTCAACGCTGATGGTCACCGCGAGGTGCTCGGCTGCCAGGTCGCCACCAGCGAGACCCGCACCGCCTGGAACCTGTTCTTCGCCGACCTGGTCGCCCGCGGCCTGTCCGGGGTCCGGCTGGTCACCTCCGACGCCCACGCCGGCCTGGTCGACGCGATCGCAGCGAACCTGCCCGGCGCCACATGGCAACGCTGCCGCACCCACTACGCAGCCAACCTGATGAGCGTGTGCCCCAAGAACCTGTGGCCCGCGGTGAAAGCGATGCTCCACTCCGTCTACGACCAACCCGACGCCGCCAGCGTGAACGCCCAGTTCGACCGACTCCTCGACTACGTCGCCGAGAAACTGCCCGCAGTGGCCGACCACCTCGACACCGCCCGCGCCGACATCCTCGCCTTCACCAGCTTCCCCACCGAGGTCTGGCAACAGATCTGGTCCAACAACCCCAACGAACGACTCAACAAAGAGATCCGTCGCCGCACCGACGTGGTCGGGATCTTCCCCAACCGCGACGCCATCACCCGCCTGGTCGGCGCCGTCCTGGCCGAACAGAACGACGAATGGGCCGAAGGCCGCCGCTACCTCGGCCTCGAAGTCCTCACCCGCTGCCGTCTCGACCCGACCAACCCCACCGACCCACTGGAGGACCTCCTCACCGACAACCACACCCTCGCCCTGACCGCCTGAACAACCAACCCCGACCCGAAGGCAAGCATCACAAACCGGTTACACCACTACACGGGACTTGACCCGGTCTTGGCACGAGACTGGTCAGGTCAAGGTCGGTTGGATTCCGTTCTCCTGGCGATTGGCAAGTGTGGCAGTCACCTATCCGTCGGAGTCTCCCGACATTGATCCCGAGTGGCAGGGGCGGGTCGTTGACACGATCGTTCGGCGAGCGGGTTTCCGCGCATCGCGCAGTAAGTGGCAGAGCGAGAAGCTGCGTGTGGTGGTTCGTCGTCGCCGGCCGGAGCGCGAGAAGAAGCTGGGTGCAGTAGAGCGGGCCCGGGTTGCAGCAGGGCAGCGGGTCAAGTCTCTGTTGGCTGGACTCTTTGGTGTGCCGATAGTGGTGCGGGTTGCCGATTGGGCAGCAGATTCAGGAGCATCTGCGGCCGATCCGACCCGGATCGAGATCGACTACGAGCCGATGACCAGGGATACCTCGGAGGTGTGGCGTCACCGGCTCGAAACGATCGTGGCCTTGAAGGTGCCAGGCAACACTCGGTGGCGAGGCAGATACGACACCGCAGGGGACCGGATCGTTTTGGAGCCGCGGCCGGAGCTTCCCCGGATGGTGCAACACCCCGGGCCAGCCGCGTGGGCGGGTGCCAAGACCATTGCCCTGCCGTACGGCGAGGGGGAGGGCGGCACGGTTGCAGCCTGGGATATCTCGGGACCGCTGCGCAACTCAACTGTGCACACCTTGGTCATTGGGCCCACGGGCGGCGGCAAGACAACGCTGATTCGATCCGTTGTGGTGGGAGCTACCAGCCAGGGCGTCGTTGTCCTGGGTGGGGACCCGAAGCGCATCGAGCTAACCCCGTTCCGGGGGTGGCCCGGTGTAGCGGCCGTGGCGTCGTCAGTCGAAGACCTGGGCCTCCTGATCAAGGCGGTGCACTCACTGATGGAGTACCGGTACGCCAAGGGCGAGACCGAGGGAAATCAGGTGCTGGACGATATGCCATGGGTGATCCTGATCCTGGATGAGCAGCTGATCCTCAATGCGATGCTGAACCGGTGGTGGGCCAAGAACAAGGCGAACAAGGACAACCTGACGACCTGGGGTACCGACAAGGGGACTGTCCATCCGATGGCCCAGGGTCGCCTCCAGCAGCGGCTCGGACGAGAGGGCATGGGCGCGGGCCCAGCGGGCGCCGACCGGGCGGAGGTCGCTCGAGGTGTAGAGGCTGACCACCTCACCGCCCTCGATGATCGTCATGTCGTGGCGGGCGTGGCCGGGGATCCACACCAGATGGTCCCGTCGCAGCCACAGGGTCACTCCGTCGACGCTCACCGTCATTGCCCCGGAGCGCATCCAGGACAGCTGGTCCTGCGGATGGCTGTGGGTGGCGAAGCCCAGACCGGACTCCAGGGACAGGGTCTCCACCACCAGATCCTGCGATGTCTGCTCGGCGATGTCCGGGTCGGTGCTCGTGCGCGGCAAGGATGACGAGTTCAGGTCAACGGACATCTCGGGTGTCCTCCCAAGGTGAGGAATGTCTGTCCACGAGGATCGCACGATCAGGTTAGGCAAGGCTAATGTTGCGCCGGCAGTCTCGCCACCCGAGCACTCCTGAAGGACATCATGACCGAGCACATCCGCCCGTCGGCACCGACCCGATCCCGCACCACCCTCCTCAGCCGGCTGGTCATCGCCGTGGTGGCCCTGACACTGGGGGCCCTGACGCTGGGGGCGTGCACGGCCACCGCTCCGCCACAGCCGGCCGAGTCAACCGGGGCCACGACCTCGGGCGGTGCCACCGACAGCTTCCCGGTCACCGTGGAGCACCGCTTCGGCAGCACCACGATCCCGGCCGAACCTCAGCGGGTCGTCGTGGTCGGCCTCACCGAACAGGACATCCTGCTCGAGCTCGGGGTGGTC
Source organism: Brachybacterium sp. (assembly GCA_030457675.1). GTDB lineage: Bacteria > Actinomycetota > Actinomycetes > Actinomycetales > Dermabacteraceae > Brachybacterium. Next base: position 21,682 of record JAKDUN010000004.1, read on the forward strand.
CCGGTGGCCACCACCGAGTGGTACGGCGAGCAACCCCATGCCGTGTGGCCCTGGGCCCAGGAACTGTTGGGTGGAGCGACACCGGAGGTGCTGTCGACCTCGGACGGATTCGAGTTCGAACGGATCGCGGCCCTCGACCCCGACCTCATCGTCGGGACCAACTCCGGGATGACCGCCGAGGACTTCGAGCAGTTCAGCGCGATCGCCCCGACCGTCACCAACGAAGCCGGCTCCGAGCCGTACTTCTCCGACTGGCGGGCCCAGACCCGTCTGGTGGCCGCGGCCGTGGGTCGCTCGGCGGCCGGTGACGAGCTGATCGCTCGGGTCGAACAGGCCTACGCCGATGCCGCTGAGCAGCACCCGGAGTTTGCAGGGCTGACCGCGACCTTCTCCCAGGCCACGCCCTCGAACGGAGTGATCTGGGTCTATCCCGACGGACTCAACACCGACTTCCTGACCGATCTCGGCTTCACCATGACTCCGGGGCTGGACGAGTACGCCCCGGCCGCCGGTGAGCAGGCGCAGATCTCGGAGGAGAATGTGCACCTGCTGGAGGCGGATGTGGTTGTCTTCGCCACTGAGTCGGCGGACGGGATCGAGGACGTCCTCGGATTCGGCACGATGCGCAATCTCCCGGCCGTGAAGGACCACCGTGCCGTCTTCACCGATGCCACCCTGGCCGGGGCGATCTACTTCATGACCCCGCTCAGCCAGCAGTACGTGATCGAGCAGCTGGTCCCGCGGCTCGAGGCCGCCGTACGGGGAGAGGCTCCGCAGAGCGTGGAGGGCTGATCCCGCTCAGCGCAGGCTGCGACCCCGGGGCACCACCAGGGGGGTGCCGGAGACCGGGTCGGAGATGATCAGGCACGGCATCTCGAAGACCTCCTCGACCAGCTCGGCGGTGATCACCTCGTTGGGGCGGCCCTCGGTGACGATCTGGCCGTGCTTCATGGCGATGATGTGGTCGGCGTAGCGGCAGGCGTGGTTGAGGTCGTGCAGCACCGCGACCATGGTCTGGCCGTTGGCCCGGTTGAGCTCGCTGCACAGCTCCAGCAGGTCGATCTGGTGGGCGATGTCAAGATAGGTGGTCGGCTCGTCCAGCAGGAGCAGGGGTGTCTGCTGGGCCAGCGCCATCGCGACCCACACCCGTTGGCGTTGTCCGCCGGAGAGCTCGTCGACCAGACGGTGGGAGAGCTCGGTCACCCGAGTCGCCTCCATGGCCTCGATGACGACCCGCTCGTCCTCGGCCGACCACTGCTGCCAGATCCGCTGGTGCGGATGGCGGCCGCGGGCGACCAGGTCGGCCACGGTGATGCCGTCCGGGGCGATCGAGGTCTGTGGCAGCAGGCCGAGTCGACGAGCCACTTCCTTGGCAGGGAAGGAATGGATGGAGCGGCCGTCCAGCAACACCTGGCCCGTGGTCGGCTTGAGCAGCCGGGCCAGAGCGCGCAGGAGGGTCGACTTGCCGCAGGCGTTCGGACCCACGATCACGGTGACCGCGCCCTCGGGGATGGCGACGTCCAGGTTCTCGACCACGACCCGGGCGTCGTAGCCGACGGTGATCCCGGCGGCGGCCAGACGGGACTGCTGGGGTGGACGGCTGAACGTAGGTTCGGTCACGGCCGGGCCCCCCGCGGTGTCATGGCGATCCTCGAGCATCGTCGGTTCCATGTCTGTGCTCATTTCCTTGCCTCGGCGATCAACAGCCAGATGAAGTAGGCCCCACCCAGGGAGACGGTCACGGCTCCGACCGGCAGGGTGATGTCCGGAAGGGCGTGCTGGGCGATCCAGTCACTCGCGGCGAGCAGCGCGGCGCCCATCAGTGCGGCGGGGATCAACCCGGTCCCGGAGGCCTTGGTGAGGCGACGGGCCAGCTGGGGTGCCGCCAGGGCCACGAAGCCGATCGGTCCGGCCACGGCCGTCACCGAAGCGGTCAGGGCCACCCCGACCACCGTCTGGACCAGGCGAGTGGTCTGGGTCCGGGTGCCGAGCGCGGAGGCGGCATCGTCGCCCAGCTCGAGCTGCCGTCCCGAGTAGTCACCGATCAGGGCGAGCAGGGTCAGCACGGCACAGAAGAACAGGGCCGGGACGGCCTGGGGCCAGCTGATTCCGCTGAGCGAGCCGGCTCCCCAGACGGCCGCCGACATCGCGACCTCGAGATCGGCGCGCAGGATCATCCAGGTGTTGAACGAGGCGAGCATGGCGCTCACCGCGATGCCCACGATGATCAGGCGGAACCCCTGCATCCCCTTGCGGTAGGCCAACACGTACACCACCGCGGCCGTGACCAGGCCACCACCGAGAGCGCCGATCGCGACCGTGACATAGCCGCCGCCGATGATGATGATGGCGATCAGGGCGCCGGTGTAGGCGCCGGTGTTGAACCCGATGATGTCGGGGCTGCCGAGCGGGTTGCGGGTCAGCGACTGGAAGATCGCCCCACTCATCCCGAGGGCGCCGCCCAGCACCAGGGCCATCAGCGCTCGGGGCAGCCGCCACTCCAGCACGATCAGGTTGTGCCGCGAGCTGCCCTGACCGAACAGGGTGGCCACGACGTCACGGATCGCGATCGGGAAGTCGCCGGTGGCCAGCGAGACGACCATGACCCCCAGTGCGATGGCGGCCAGGATCAGGCAGACCAGGATCAGGCGACGCTCGATCCGCAGTGACATCCTTCGGGATCGCATCGTGACGGTGGGCCGCACGGTCTCGACCGTGGTCGGCTGGTCGTCGGTCTCGGGTTCGAGGGTGGTGGTCACAGCCCGCTCACCTTCTTGCGGCGGATCAGTGCGATCAGGACCGGTGCGCCGACGAAGGCGGTCACGATGGACACCTGGAGCTCACCCGGTGGGGCCACCACACGGCCGATCACATCGGCGCTCAGCAGGAGCACCGGGGCGGCGACGGCGGTGTACGGGACGATCCACTTCTGGTCCGGGCCGACGAACCAGCGGACCACGTGCGGCACCATCAGTCCGACGAAGCCGATCGGCCCGGCGGCCGCAGTGGCCGCACCGGCCAGCAGGGTGACCGCGAGGATGACCAGGACTCGGGTGAGGTTGATGTTCGTGCCGAGCGAGCGGGCCAGGTCGTTGCCCAGGGCCATCGCATTGAGCCCGCGCGCCGCGATCAGCCCCAGGACCAGTCCGGCAGCGATGAAGCCGACCACGACGAAGGTCGTCTCGGCCGGGCGGCCCGCCAGCGAACCGGCTCCCCAGTAGCGCATCCGGTCAAACACGTCCGGGCGCAGCAGGGTGATCGACTGGGAGATCCCGCCCAGCACGGCGCCGAGGGCGACGCCGGCCAGGGTCAGCCGTACGGGGGTGGCTCCCTGACGTCCGGCCATGCCGATCGCGTACACCGCGACCGTGGCCAGCAGCGCGCCGGCGAAGGCAAACCAGAGATAGCCCCAGATGGAGGTGATGCCGGTGACGGCCACGGCGACGGTGACGGTGAAGGCGGCTCCGGCGTTGACGCCGAGGATCCCGGGGTCGGCCAGCGGGTTGCGGGTGAGGGCCTGGATCAGGGCGCCGGCGACGCCCAGGGCGATCCCGACCACGATCCCCAACATCGTGCGCGGCAGGCGGAGCTCACGGATGATGACGTGGTCGTCGAGATTGGTGTCGTAGTGCGTCAGGGACTGCCACACGATCTCGGGGGAGATCGCCTTGGCGCCGACCGCCAGGCTCAGTCCGATCACCACGACCAGGGCGGTGAGGCAGACCACCAACCCGACCATCCGGAACGACATGGTGCGCGCCAACCCGCGCGGTCGCGGGCGCGGCGTGCCGACGTCAGTGACCTCAGGGGCCGTGGTCGTCGTGGTCACAGGTCTTGACCGTTTCTCCGGATGGCAGGAATGCGCAGCACAGGCAAAGGCTAGGCATGCCTAAGGGTTGATGCAACCACAGGGGTCGACTGTCCGCATTGAAAGATAGGGTAGCCTTACCGAGCTAATTGTGTTGGTATACACACAAAACTCAGCTCGGGAGGACGATCCAGATGATGCGCAGGACAGCAGGGCTCGTGGTGGCGACGGTGGTCACGGTGCTCATGACGCTCACCGCATGCGGCGGGGCGGACACCGGCCCGGCCTCCGAGCCGGAGGCGACCACCCGTACGGTGACGACCTCGACCGGCGAGGTGGAGGTGCCCGTCGATCCGCAACGCGTCGTGGTGCTCAATGTGCAGCAGGCCAGCATGGTCGTCTCGCTCGGTGTCACACCGGTGGCGGTGGCTGGTGACCTGTCGGTCTATCCCTGGCTCACCGAGAAGATCGAACCACTGCTGGATCCCGCCCTGCAGGACGAGGCCTACACCCCGCAGGTCGAGGCGATCGCTGCGCTCGACCCGGACCTGATCCTGATCGGCAACTGGCAGCTGGCCGATGCGGCCGTGGTCGAACAGTTGCAGGCACTTGCGCCCGTGGTCTCGACCAACAGCCAGGAGGTGGTCCCCTCGTGGCAGGACAGCGTGACGACCATCGGCCAGGCCCTCGGGGTCGAGGACGCCGCCAGCCAGCTGATCGCCGACATCGAGACCAGCTATGCCGCGCTCGGTGAACGGACCGGGGTGACTGGTCTGACCTACCAGTACGTCGCCCTGGAGGACCAGACCTTCACCTCCGGCAATGGCCTGCTGTTCCAGCTGATCGGCCTGGAACCCGGGGCCCACCAGGACGTCGCAGGCTCGGTCAGTGACAACGAACTCTCGGTGGAACGGCTCTCCGAGCTCGATGCCGACCTCGTCCTGGTCTGGAATGCCAGCTCCACCGACCTGGACACGGTGCCGGGGCTCTCGGGTCTGCCGGCGGCCAGGGCCGGCAACCTCCACGAGATCGACCTGCTGCAGGCCACCGCGCTGACCGGGCCCGATCCGATCGGCCTGCAGGGCTACCTGCTCGAGATGGTGACACCGATGATCGAGCAGCTGGGCGGTGAGGCGTGACCCCGCGCCGTCGACCGGGGCGGCCCCGCTCGGTGGACCGGGACGGGATCGGGGCGGTCGTGGTCGAGCTCGGCTTCTCCGAGGCGACCTTCGCCGCCGTGGCCGAACGGCTCGAGGTCACCGAGACCACCCTCTTCCGCCATGTCGGCAACCGACGGGGGCTGATGGCGGCCGGGCTGGCCCTGGTCTTCGACCGATGGCCATGGCCCGAGCCCGAGGGCAGGTGGCGGACGGTGCTCGGCTCGTACGCCCTCGCCCTGTGGCAGGTCTGCCACGACCATCCGGGAGCGGCCGAGGAGATCTCGGCCGGCGCCTTCCCGCCGGTCTTTGCGTGGATCTGGGCCGATGTCGTGGAGCGACTGATCGCCGACGGCCTGTCCCCGCAGCGGGCCACCATCGCCGCGGACCTCGCCTTCGACCTGGCGGTCGCGGATCGGCGCGGTCATGACCGGTTCGCCCAGATCGGTGAGGCCGAGCTCACCGCGATGGCCGGTGACATCGACCAGGCCTGGACCCGTGCGCTGCGGGGGCGGACCGAGCAGGCCCGACAGCGGATCGCCCTGGCCCGACAGGAGTCGGAGCGAGCCATGACGATGTCGGCCGAGCAGTGGTTCGGCGTTCGTCTGGACCTGGTGCTCGACGGTGTGGCCGCCGAGGTCGGGCGGTGAGCAGGCCACCCACGCCGTTGGGGCGGCTGCTGCGGCCCGTCCGGGGTCGGCTCCGAGTGGCCGGCGCCCTGCAGGTCGTCGCGTCGGCGGGCCGGATCGTGCCCTGCGCAGCGCTGGCCGTCCTGGCGCTCCAGCTCTGGGACGGTGCCACGCCGACCCGGACCGCGGTGATGACCTGCATCGTGGTCGTCCTCACCTCGTTGGTGATCGCAGCGGCCGCGAGTCAGGCCGCCTACGCGGTCGCCCATCTGGCCGACACCCGGCTCCAGGGGCAGCTGCGGGCCCACCTGGTGACCACGCTCTCCCGGATCCGGCTCGGGTGGTTCGCCGAACGGTCCTCCGGGGAGGTGGCGACCCGCCTCGGCGACGACGTCGCCGCCCTGCACCCGGTCGTCGCCCACGGGGTCGTGGAGCGGACCGGGGCCGTGGCGACTCCGGTGATCGCGGTCGGATTCGTCATGGCCCTGGACATCCGGCTGGGGCTGGTGGTGCTGGCCCTGGTCCCGCTGCACCTGGGCATGCAGGCCCTGCTGCTGCGCGGGGTGGGCCCCAAACTCGCCGCCATGCATCGCGCGATGGCCGACCTGCACAGCGCCACCGTGGAGTTGGTGTCGGGGATGGCGGTGGTGCGATTGTTCGCCGATCCACGGCACAGCCGGGACCGCTACACCCGGGCGGCTCGCAGTTTTGGGGAGGGCTATGCCTCCTGGGTGGGGCCGATGACCCGACGCAGTGCCCTGAGTGCAGCGGTCTTCAGCGCCCCGGTGATCGTGGCAGTCGTCGTGGTGGTGGGGGTGTGCTTCCGGGCGGCCGGCTGGTCGGGCCCGGTCGAGGTGATCACTGCGGCGCTGGTCGCCGCCACGATTCCGGCCGCCTTCGAGGCGGTGACCATGGCTGGCCAGAGTTCCCGGGAGGCCAGCGCTGCCGCTGGTCGGCTGGTCGACCTGCTCGACGAGCCCGTGCTGCCCGAGTCACCGGCTCCGGTCGCGCCCCGCGACGCCACCGTGGAGATCGACGAGGTCCGGTTCGGCCACGACCCGGACCAGCCGGTGCTGCAGGAGATCTCGTTGCGGCTGGCACCCGGAACCCTGACCGCGTTGGTCGGGCCGTCCGGCGGTGGCAAGTCAACCCTGCTCGGCCTGGTGGCCCGGCTCTGGGACCCCGACCGAGGACGGGTCCGTCTCGGCGGAGTCGACCTGCGCGAGATCGCCGTGTCCGAGCTGGCGCGGCGGGTGGTGCTCCTCGCCCAGGATCCGCAGCTGCTGCAGTTGAGCATTGCCGACAACATCGCGTTGGGCCGGCCCGGGGCCGATCGGGCTCAGGTCCGGCGGGCGGCCACGCTGGCCCGGTTGGATCCGGTCCTGGAGCGGTTGGAGGACGGACTGGACACCGTCATCGGGGCCGTCCAGCTGTCCGGGGGCGAACAGCAGCGGGTCGCGATCGCGCGGGCCATCCTGGCCGATCCGCAGGTGGTCCTGCTCGACGAGGCGACCGCCATGCTCGATCCACAGTCCGAGGCGGAGATCCAGGACGGGCTCGCCGCACTCCTGGCGGATCGAACCGTGCTCGTGATCGCCCACCGATTGGCATCGGTGGTCGACGCCGACCGCATCGTGGTGCTGGACCACGGCCGGATCGTCGAGCAGGGCACCGCGGCGGAGCTGCTCGACGCCGGCGGGACCTTTGCCGAGCTCTGGTCCCTGACCGAGCTGGTCCAGGAGGAGCGATGAGCATCGTCACCGAACTGGCGCGAGTGGTGGGCCGATCCCTGCGGGGGTTGACCGTCATCGCCATCGGGCACGGCATCGTGCAGGGCCTGGCCGCCCTGGTGCTGGTGCCGGTGGCCCGCGGCCTTGCCGAGCCCGGGCCGTACGGACCGTACGTCGTGCTGGTGGTGGTGACGGTGCTGGCTGCAGTGCTGGCGCATCGCCAGGCCGTCACCGGGTTCGGGACCGCCGTCGCGGTGATGCGGACCCTGCAGCTGCGCATCGGCACCCAGCTGGCCCGGCTGCCCCTGTCCTGGTTGGGGCCCCGCCGGGCCGAGATCACCGAGCTGACGGTACGGGGCTCGCTCCAGGTCGGCGGCGCCCCTGGCTACCTCATGACGCCCCTGGTGAGTTCGGTGACCACGGTCGCGGTGACCACCCTCGGACTGATCGTCCTGGAGTGGCGGCTGGGGATTCCTGCCCTGGTGGGGATCCTGGCGGTCTGGGCGACCTCTCGCTGGGCCTCACACCTGATGGTGCGCGATGAGCCCGAGCGGCACGGCGCGCAGGTCGAGCTCGAGCGCCGAGTCATCGAGTACGCCCGCGCCCAGCGGGTGCTCCGGGCCGCCGGGACCCAACGGTACGAGCCACTGGAGCGGGCTCTGGACCAGCACCAGGCGCTCGGTCGGCAGGGACTGTGGTCCTCGGTCGGGGGGATGGCTGTCACCGGTGTGTCGGTCCAGCTGGTGTTCAGCGTCCTGGTCATCGCGCTCGGCTGGCTGGTGGTGCTCGGACGGGTCGGGCCGGTGGAGCTGGTGGCTCTGTTCGCCGTGGTGTCGCGCCTGGTCGAGCCGTTGAACCAGATCTCCGGGTATCGCGCCGGGATCGCCGCGACCGGAGCCCAGGTGGCACGGATGGCCGAGCTCCTCGACGCCGACCCCCTCACCGAGCCGGCGTCGCCGGTCCCGTCGACCGGTGACGGGCAGGTGGAGCTCGACGAGGTCAGCTTCGGCCACACCGAGGGGCGGACGGTGCTGCACGAGGTGTCCTTCCGGGTCGCACCGACCTCGGTGACCGCCGTGGTGGGGCCGAGCGGGGCCGGCAAGTCCACGCTGGCGATGCTCATCGCCCGTCAGGCCGACGTCGATGCCGGTGCCGTCCGGGTCGGTGGCGTTGACGTCCGCGATCAGACCTGGGACGGACTGGCCGACCAGCTCGCGGTCGTGCACCAGGATCCGTACCTCTTCGACTGCTCGGTCCGCGAGAACATCGCGTTGGCCGATCCAACGGCCGATCCCGCCCGGATGGCCGCGATCGCCCAGCTGGCCGGGGTCGACGAGATCGTCGCCCGGCTGCCCCAGGGATGGGACACCGAGGTCGGCGAGGGCGGGTCCCGGTTGTCGGGCGGGGAGCGACAACGGGTCGCGGTGGCCCGGGCCCTGCTCAAACCTTCCTCGGTCCTGGTGCTGGACGAGGCCACCTCGGCCCTCGATGTGCGCAATCAGCGGATCATCGCCGAGGCTGTCGAGCAGGTCCGCCGGGAGCGTGCGGTGATCGTGATCGCCCACCGACTCGAAGCCGTCCGTGACGCGGACCAGATCGTGGTGCTGGACCCGACCGGACGGATCGCCGAGCGGGGGACCCACGACGAACTGGTCACCGGCCAGGGGTGGTACGCCCAGGCCTGGCGGGCGCGGGAACGGGCGCGCGGATGGCGGTTGCGACCGCGATCGGCGGGCTAGGGTTGGGATGCACCGTTGTCGTCGAGAGGGGATCGCCATGGCAGCCACCACACCCGTTGATCCGACCAGCACCCGAGCCTGGGCCCGGCTGGCCGAGCTGTTCGAGGACGTCGATCCCGACCTGCGGGCGTGGTTCGCCGACGATCCCGGGCGGGCCCAACGGTTCACCCGCAGCGCCGGTGAACTCCACGTGGACCTGTCGAAGAACCTGATCACGCCCGAGATCCTCGATGGGCTGCTGCAGTTGGCCGACGAGTGTGGCGTGCTGGACCGTCGTGATGCGATGCTGGCCGGTGAGCACATCAATGTCACCGAGGACCGGGCCGTGCTCCACACCGCGCTGCGTCGCCCGGCCGGCGACCAGCTGGTCGTCGACGGCCAGGACGTCATCAGCGATGTCCACACCGAGCTCGCCAAGGTGTACGACTTCGCCGACCAGGTCCGCTCGGGTCAGTGGACCGGGATCACGGGCAAGCAGATCCGTACGGTGGTGAACATCGGGATCGGCGGCAGCGACCTCGGGCCGGTGATGGCCTACGAGGCGCTACGCCCGTATGGCCAAGCAGGGTTGGAATGTCGGTTCGTCTCCAACATCGATCCGACCGACGCCTGGGCGACCACCGCCGATCTCGATCCCGAGACCACGCTGTTCATCGTGGCGTCGAAGACCTTCACCACGGTGGAGACGATCACCAATGCCACGCTCTGTCGGAGCTGGCTGCTCGACGGTCTGCGGGCCGCTGGCGCGCTGGGCGACGGCGAGGGCGATGACCGTGCGGCGGTGGCCCGCCACTTCGTCGCGGTCTCGACCGCACTGGACAAGGTCGCCGACTTCGGGATCGATCCGGCGAATGCCTTCGGGTTCTGGGACTGGGTCGGTGGCCGCTACTCGGTGGACTCGGCCATCGGGGCCTCGGTCTGCGTGGCGATCGGTCCGGAACGCTTCGCCGAGTTCCTGGACGGGTTCCATCGCCTCGACACCCACTTCGCCACCACTGAGCCGGATGGCAATGTCCCTCTGCTGATGGGGTTGTTGAACATCTGGTATGTCAACTTCTTCGGCTCCGAGACTCATGCCGTGCTGCCCTATGCGCAGTATCTGCACCGCTTCCCCGCGTACCTGCAGCAGTTGACCATGGAGTCCAATGGCAAGGGTGTGCGGTCCGACGGCAGCGAGGTCACCTGTGACACCGGTGAGGTCTTCTGGGGTGAGCCCGGGACCAACGGCCAACATGCGTTCTACCAGCTGATCCATCAGGGCACCCGACTGATCCCGTGTGACTTCATCGCCATGGCCAATCCCGCCCATCCGTTGCAGGACGGCGACATCGATGTCCATGAGCTCTTCCTGGCCAACTTCTTCGCCCAGACAAAGGCTCTGGCCTTCGGCAAGACCGAGGACGAGGTGCGCGCCGAGGGGACGGCCGAGGAGGTCGTGACTGCTCGCGAGTTCGCCGGGAACCGCCCCTCGACCTCGATCATGGCGCCGGCCCTGACGCCGTCGGTGCTCGGTCAGCTGATCGCGCTGTACGAGCACATCACCTTCGTGCAGGGGGCGATCTGGGGCATCGACTCCTTCGACCAGTGGGGTGTCGAGCTCGGAAAGCAACTCGCCAAGGGTTTGGCCCCGGCCGTGGCTGGAGATCCGGATGCCTTGTCCCGTGAGGATTCCTCGACCGCAGCCCTGATCGACTACTACCGCACCCAACGGACCTGATCGACCAATTCCTTCCCCAATGCGGCCAATCGTGACACAATGGCCTGCTGCGAAAGGTTGGTGATCATTTCATGGTCGTTGTCCACGAGGTTGAGCCGTGGCTCATGCAGGTCCAGCATCTGCCCGAGCTGGGTGTGGCCCTGGTGCTGTCGCTGTTGATCGGTCTGGAGCGTCAGCTGCGAGGCAAGGAGGCCGGCGTCCGGACCCATGCCCTGGTGGGGTTGGGGTCTGCGCTGTTCATGTTGGTCTCGAAGTTCGGCTTCATGGACCTGGTTGCTGTGCAGAACATCAGCATCGACCCCAGCCGCGTCGCGGCCCAGATCGAGTAGTGCCCCATAGAGTGGTGTAACCAGATGGTGGCCGTGTCACTGGACGTGGACGCGGTCACCGTGCAGCCCCTTCGAGTCTCCTACCACAGACTCCTCGAAAGGACATCACACGATGACCGCTCCTCATATTGTCGACCCTGCACGCCTGCTCACCGAAGCGCTGGGCGATGCCTCTCCCGATCTCATGCGTTCGCTGCTGCAAACCATGGTCAACAGCCTGCTGTCGGCCGACGCCGATGCCGTGGTGGGTGCGGAGTGGGGCAAGCCCAGCCCGGACCGGACGGCACAGCGCAACGGCTACCGCCAGCGTGAGCTCGACACCCGGGTCGGCACGATCGATGTCGCGATCCCGAAACTCCGATCGGGCAGCTACTTTCCCGAGTGGCTGCTGGAGCGCCGCAAGCGCGCCGAGTCAGCGATGGTCACCGTGGTCGCCGACTGCTACCTGGCCGGGGTGTCGACGCGTCGGATGGACAAGCTGGTCAAGACCCTGGGCATCCACTCGTTGTCGAAATCGCAGGTGTCGCGGATGGCGGCCGAGCTCGACACCCACGTCACCGAGTTCCGCAACCGGCCCCTGGACGAGGCCGGCCCGTTCACCTTCGTCGCCGCTGACGCGTTGACGATCAAGGTCCGCGAAGGCGGCCGGGTGATCAACGCCGTCGTCATGGTCGCGACCGGGGTCAACGCTGATGGTCACCGCGAGGTGCTCGGCTGCCAGGTCGCCACCAGCGAGACCCGCACCGCCTGGAACCTGTTCTTCGCCGACCTGGTCGCCCGCGGCCTGTCCGGGGTCCGGCTGGTCACCTCCGACGCCCACGCCGGCCTGGTCGACGCGATCGCAGCGAACCTGCCCGGCGCCACATGGCAACGCTGCCGCACCCACTACGCAGCCAACCTGATGAGCGTGTGCCCCAAGAACCTGTGGCCCGCGGTGAAAGCGATGCTCCACTCCGTCTACGACCAACCCGACGCCGCCAGCGTGAACGCCCAGTTCGACCGACTCCTCGACTACGTCGCCGAGAAACTGCCCGCAGTGGCCGACCACCTCGACACCGCCCGCGCCGACATCCTCGCCTTCACCAGCTTCCCCACCGAGGTCTGGCAACAGATCTGGTCCAACAACCCCAACGAACGACTCAACAAAGAGATCCGTCGCCGCACCGACGTGGTCGGGATCTTCCCCAACCGCGACGCCATCACCCGCCTGGTCGGCGCCGTCCTGGCCGAACAGAACGACGAATGGGCCGAAGGCCGCCGCTACCTCGGCCTCGAAGTCCTCACCCGCTGCCGTCTCGACCCGACCAACCCCACCGACCCACTGGAGGACCTCCTCACCGACAACCACACCCTCGCCCTGACCGCCTGAACAACCAACCCCGACCCGAAGGCAAGCATCACAAACCGGTTACACCACTACACGGGACTTGACCTCTACCGCGCGCGTCTCGCGTGCGAGTAGCAGTTAAGCCGGGCGGCCTCCGGGGCGCTGGCACCTACAGCGCAAGCGCTCCAAAAATGTGTCTTAAACGGTCGATATCGAACGGAGTAACACCATGACCGAGGAGAACCTCGTCCCGAGACCCGCCACCTCGAAGTCCACGGCTGCCTGGAAGGTGGTGCTGCAGCCGTTCACGCACGCGATCGGTCACGGCTTTCGCGCCGAGATCGACGTCGCTGACGGTGAACGTGGCTACTGGTACATCTGGGACCTCAACGGCGATCAGATCCTCGAGACCTACGCACGCGCTGGCACCTGGGTGACCAGGACCCCGTGGGCCGGGGTTTCGCGCGGGGCTCACCCCTCCTTCGATGCCGCCGTCGCCTGGCATGTGCGAGCGATCGCCGCGACCGGCGGCGTGCAGACCGAGGACCTGTTCTGGGGTAGGGGAGACCTCCGGAGCATTCAGCTGCCCCGCTGGACTGGCGAGCCCGACTATGCGGCCCTCAATGCAGCCGCGACCGAGTTGTGACCCAACCGGTCGTTTGTCGGTGCCTGCAAGGAGAGTAGGGCGAGGGGATCGCTCGCACCATCGAACAGGCGTGGCACGACAACGAGTCATAAACGGTCGTTTGAGGCGCAGCAATATGCGGGGTGCTCCCCAGTCGATCTCTGCCGTCATGGGCTCACGACGGCAGCATGCGATCAAGAACAGCCGCACCCCAAGCAGCGGGTCGCTCGTTAGCCTGCAGGAGCATCTGCCGGGTGAGCCCATCGACGAGGGATCGCAACTGATCCAGTCGTGCTGGGTTACCACCGAGACCCATCGCCTCGAGCGCGCGAGCACAGGCTTGGTGTGCGACGTCGTCGACAAGCTTCCATGCCGCGCGACGGGCTGGGTCATGCAGTGCAGCAGCACTGAGGTACAGGGTGGCAATTGCTTCCTGTCGCCGCATCTGGCTCAGCGGAAGCAACTCCAGCAGGACCGCACGTCCCCAGTGCGTGCCCGCCGGCTCCAACGGAAGTGCGTCGATCCGCTCTTGGAGCCGTTGCGCGACGGCGCGCATCATCACCTCACGAACGGCGTCCTGCGAGGGGAACTGATCGCGCAGAGAGGTGGGCGGAATCTGGGCCTCGGCGGCGACGCGGCGCACCGTCAGTGCGGCATCGCCGTCTCGGGCTATGAGTCGGAGGGCTGCAGCGGCCACCGCCGCCTCTCGAGCAGCCTTGTCGGTAGAGCGTTCGAACACGATTCATCCTCGCATGCTCCGCAGGCGGGACGGCGTCCTCTTGGGGTATACCCGAGCGGGCAGATCTGTGTCAGATCGGCCGTTTTGGACCCTGCGTGACGGGAGAGACTACGGTCGCGTAGCTGTCACGCAGGGTGGTGCTAAATGCAGCAGAAGTGTCAGGTTGAGGTGTGCCTACTCGTGCAGCAGTCTCCCTACGCCGCCGTGCCATAAACGGTCGATTGACACAGCGTGTCCCACCGTGGGACAGTCCAGGTGTCCCACGGTGGGACACGAAAGGGGTGGTCATCATGGCGGAGTTCATCAGCAGCAGCGAGGCGTACCGGATCGCGCGCGAACGAGCGAGTGTCGCGGCCGCATTCGAGGCGAGCACGCTGCACACCGCGATCTACGACGCGAGGGAGGAGGGTCTGTCGGTGCGCGAGACCGCCGCCGCCCTGCAGGTCCCGAAGTCCACCGTGTCCCGTCACTGGCGAGAGGGGCACCAGTGCTCCCGAGTGGTTCCGATGTGGGGGTCGGAGGCGGCCTGGAGGGAGGCTCATACCGCCGTCTGGGCGCACAATCCGCGGGAGCTGGCTGACGACTCCGTGCCCTACGAGTGGAGCGAAGACGGGGAGCAACGCGCCGTCCGCGCGCGCTCACGCGGGACGGCCACCCTCCGCCAGTCGAGCAGCGGCACGAACGACTAGGTGCCGCACCACAAACGGTCGTTACTGACTTGAGTGCTCCAGCAACTCACTCAGGAGGCCGAGGTACGCCGAATGGGCCAGCTTCGCCCCCGAGAGTGCGCTGGAATCGAACCATCCGAGCGCATCGTGCTCATCCACAGCCACGTTGCGAGGTTCCCCGCGCCATTGGTCGATGGCCCAGATGCGCAGGTCTAAGCCGCCGTCGAAAGCCGCAGCGTCCTCTAGGTGCGTCCACGGATTTCCATCGAGCGTCGCGGTCACGCCGACCTCTTCCCGCAGCTCTCGGACCAGGGCCTCATGGGGCTTCTCCCCCGCCTCTACATGCCCACCCGGGAGGTCCCAGCAGTCGGGGTAGTACAGACGACGGGGAGTGCGATGGCAGAGGAGAACGCCACGCGGCCCCACGAGCGCACCCGCTACAACGAAGTGCTTCATCCCCGAAGCAGATCACGTCTCGCGGCCGCACCACAAACGGTCCGATTCGACTACTCCTGGACTGGCACAGCGATGGCGCCAAACGAGTCCGCTTCTAGCACCCGCACTCGGAGTGTCGAGCGCCCTTCAACCAGGGCTTTCAGCAGCCGGTGCACACCATCAAGGATGATCAGACGTCCCTCCGCCTCAACGTATGCGTCGAGCGGGTAGCGAAGGTCGGCGGCCAGGGTTCGTGTCCACTGCTCGGGATGCGCACTCGGCTCGGACGCCACATCGGCGGGTGACACCTGAAACGGGCGCCCACCCGCTGCCCAGAACGGCAAGTGCAGGTGCCACTCCAGCGTGGAGGTGGACACTTCCCGCTCAGGCAACGACAGTGCGTGCAGGCGTTCTAGATCCCAATGGAAGTCGAGGATCACCCCGTCCAGGCTCGCAGGACGCTCAGCGAGCAGAGGGAAGGGCCGACGCTGCACCATGGCATCGAGGATAAGGCGCGCTGCGCCACAAACGGTCGTTAAGGGAGATCGTCGCCGCTCACGATGGACCGGATGACCGGCAGTGACTCACGGGCCGCTTGGTTCGCCTCATCCACGATGACCGTAACGTTCACCAGCTCAGCGCCAGATTCTTCAATCAATCGCCGCGCCGCCACCGCCTGGCTCCCGGTCTCCACCCAGTCGTCAACCAGTGCGACCCGGACTCCGGGGCCCAGGTGGTCCATCCTGGCCGATAGCTTCTGAGTCTTGCCGCGGTAGTCCGGGGCGCTCTCCACGGTGGCTGTCTTCCCCGGGAACATGGCATCGCCGAGAAGATCAACAAACGTCCGCGCCACGTTCTCGATTGGGACACCAGCCTCGACAGGTTCCAACGACCCCGTTTCGCATGAAGAGCCTGGCGGGCCTATGCCTCGATCGGCTGAGACCGCCTGCGGAACCTCAATCGGCAAGTTCCGTGACCGCTGGCCCGCCGTCGTGCGCGACACCCGACTACGGGTGAACGACGCTTAGCGGGCCCTCGTCAGCGGTCGGCGGCTCGAAGTGGTCGAAGTACTCGGCTGCGCGATCCTCGCTGAGGCGGAAGTCGTCTCCGTGTGCAAGGGCGCGATCGCGCATCCTGCGCAGGGCAACATCACGTGGCGTTGCCAGATAGATGGTTTCGGGTTCGATGCCCAACGGCCGTAGCAGCTGGCGGTACTCCGCACGGCTGCTTCGAGACCAGAACGAGCGATCCAACACCACGTCCGTGCCAGCCGCGACAAGCTCTACCAGCCGGTGACGCAACTCGGTCTCGATCTCCTCGCGGACCTCTGGCGCGAGCGGCATGGAGCGGATCCCTCTTGACCATGCAACCTGATCGGTCGAGAGCCGGACCATGCCGTCTTCCTCAAGACGTCGGGCGACTGTGGATTTGCCCGCCCCTGCGGGACCACACATCAGGACCACGCGACTCACGCGACGCGGTGTGCGCTGGTCCGACCTCATAGCCCCAGTCTAGCCACGCAGCCCGGGCTGATCGTTCGAGAACGTCACGTCTACCTCCGGTCGGCATCATCTCCTCGATGGTGCGTTGACCGGTTGAGACCACCGTCGTTTATGGTGCGCTAGTCAACCCGCCGCTCAGGCCGGTCCCCCTCACGCACGTCGGCGCTCGCGGAATGCTGTGTCGCTTTGGGGTATACCCCAGAGTGCAGATCTGTCGCAGAACCGCCATTTTGAACCCTGTGCGACGGGGGAGCCTACGGTCGCGTAGCTGTCGCACAGGGTGTGCCTCAACGCGACGGATCTGCGTTGTTGAGGTGGCTTGATCAGTTGGATACCTCCCGAATTTGGTGGCGGGTCGCCGATGTCGAGTGGAGACTCGAAGCATGATCTACAGCGGAGATGCGTTCGTCGATGGGCCGGTAGCGATCGGTCCTGTCACCACCGACAGGGTCCACACCGAGCATGCCGATGCGGTCGCCTCGCCCTCGATGGACTGGGTTAATCGGGCTAGTTCGGATGAGTCCTGTATGTACTTCGGCATCACAGAGCGAGACGAACTCGTGGGGCAGATCCTCATCCACGACATCGATCCGGCACGGGGCGAAGGATTGATCGCCTATCACCTGTTCCGCCACGCGGCGCGCGGGCGAGGCCTCGGATCTGCCGCGCTTCGTCTTTTGCAGGGCTACATCAGGCAGTCCAACATCGTCAGGACAGCCGTCATCATCACGTCGCGCGACAACGGCGCCTCTCAGCGACTGGCACTCAAGTGCGGCTTCGTGTTCCAAGGCGCACCGCGCGAGGACCCTGACGGACTGGTGTTCGCGTGGGTGGCCCAGCCCGAGATCGCGCCACATCGCTCGCGATAGAAGAACGCAATTGCGACGTGTCACTGTGGGGTATACCCCAGTCGGACGCTCGGCAGGGGGCGGATCCACGGTTCCCAATAG
>JAKDUN010000530.1 GCA_030457675.1 Brachybacterium sp.
ACGTGCCCTTCGACCCCGCGCTCGGCTCGCTGCCGACGGTCGACGACACCCAGCGCGAGGAGGCCTGGGGCTCCCGCGAGGCGGCCGGTCTCGCGCCCCGTGCGGCAGAGGCCGACGGTGCAGCCGCCGCCCCCGCCCGCTTCACCCTCTCCGCCGCCCAGCGGGAGAAGCTCGAGGCCGCCCCGGTCGCCGGGCTCAGCGCCGCCCTGCGCACGCGCGGCCTGCACCACTGCCTCCTGGACGGGCTCCGCCCCATGCACCCCGAGCGCAAGCTCGTCGGCACCGCGACGACGCTGCGCTTCGTCCCCGCCCGCGAGGACCTCTTCACCGCCCACGGCGGCGGGTTCAACACCCAGAAGCAGGTCTTCGACAGCGTCGGCGAGGGCGAGGTCATCGTCATCGAGGCGAGAGGCGACTCCGGTGCCGGCACCCTCGGCGACATCCTCGCACTGCGCGCCCAGCAGCGCGGCGCCGCCGGCGTCGTCACCGACGGCGCCATCCGCGACTATGACGCGGTCGCCGAGATCGGCCTGACCGCCTTCTCCGCCGGCGCCCACCCCTCGGTGCTGGGCCGCAAGCACGTCCCCTGGGACAGCGACGTGGCCGTCGCCTGCGGCGGCGCGACCGTGCTGCCGGGCGACGTCATCGTCGGCGACTCCGACGGCCTGGTCGTCATCCCCCCGGCCGTGCTCGACGAGATCCTCGAGGCGACCCTCGCGAACGAGGAGCGCGACGAATGGATCGCCGCGCGCATCGCCGAGGGTGAGGCCATCGAGGGACTGTTCCCGATGAACGAGCAGTGGAAGGCCCGGTACGCGGCATGGCGACGCGAGCGCTGAGCGAGCAGCCCGCCGCTTCGACGGTGAGCAAGTCGCAGCGAGCCTACGACTGGCTGCGTGAGCGGATCCTGCGCCAGGAGTTCACCCCGGGCTACCGCCTGGTGCTCTCCACCATCGGCAAGGAGCTCGGCATGAGCGTGGTCCCGGTCCGCGAGGCGGTGCGCCGGCTCGAGGCCGAGGGCCTGGTCGTGTTCGAGCGCAACATCGGCGCACGCGTCGGGATGATCGACCGCACCGGCTACGAGGAGGCGATGGATGCCCTGTCCGTCCTCGAATCCGCCGCGATCAGCCGCGCCGCCGCCCAGCTCGATGCCGCGACCCTGCGCCGCGCCCGTGAGCTCAACGAGGTGATGCGGGGCAGCCTGGAGCACTTCGACGCGCACATGTTCACGGCGCTGAACCAGCAGTTCCATGCCCTGCTCTATCGCGCCTGCCCCAACCAGCACCTGGTGGACCTCACCGAGGCCGAATGGTCGCGCCTCGGCCACCTGCGCGACTCCACCTTCACGTTCATCCCCGGCCGGGCGCCGGAGTCCGTGCGCGAGCACGAGCACATCCTCGACCTCATCGAGGCCGGGGCCGCGCCGGACGGCGTCGAGCACGCCTGCCGCCTGCACCGCAATCGCACCCTGTCCGCCTACCTCGACCTGGGGGAGCCCGGCGCCCCGACCTGACTCTCGGCGCAG
>JAKDUN010000531.1 GCA_030457675.1 Brachybacterium sp.
CTCCCGCCCCCGCGCCTGCGGGACGCACCACCCTCCGGGACGGCAGCGCCGTCCCCCTCGAAAGGAGCATGTCGCGATGACCACCACTCTCTCCGTCATCGGAGTCGGATACCTCGGCGCCGTGCACGCAGCCGCCATGGCCGAGCTCGGCCACGACGTCATCGGCCTCGACATCGACGCCGAGCGCATCTCGGCGCTCCAGGCCGGCATCCCGCCCTTCCACGAGCCCGGCTTCGAGCAGATCCTGCGGCGCGGACTGGACTCCGGCCGCCTGCGCTTCACCACCGACTACGCCGACCTCGCCCACGCCGAGGTGCACTTCCTGGGCCTGGGCACCCCGCAGCGGGCCGACGGCTTCGGCGCGGACCTCTCGCACCTGGACGCGGCCGTGGCGTCGCTCGCGCAGGTGCTCCCCGCCCGTGGCGGCGCCCCCACGCTCGTGGTCGGCAAGTCGACCGTGCCCGCCGGCACCGCCCGCGTGCTCGCCGAGCGCCTCGCCCCCGTCGAGGGCGCCGACCTGCTGTGGAACCCGGAGTTCCTGCGCGAGGGGTTCGCGGTCCAGGACACCCTGGACCCGGACCGGCTGGTCTACGGCGTGCACGAGCCGGAGACCCCCGCCGCCGAGCGGGCCGTCGCGATGCTGGACCGGGTCTACGCCCGGATCCTCGAGCGCGAAGCGCCCCGCCTGGTGATGGGGTACGAGGCCGCAGAGCTGGTCAAGGCCTCCGCCAACGCCTTCCTGGCCACCAAGATCTCGTTCATCAACGCGGTCTCGGAGATGTGCGAGGCCACCGGCGCCGATGTCACCGACGTCGCCCGGGCGATCGGCATGGACGACCGCATCGGGTCGAAGTTCCTCCGCGCCGGGGTGGGCTTCGGCGGCGGCTGCCTGCCCAAGGACATCCGTGCCTTCATGGCCAGCGCCGAGCAGCACGGCGTGGGGGAGGCGCTGGGATTCCTGCGCGAGGTCGACGCCGTCAACGAGCGCCGCCGCACCCGGGTCGTGGAGCTCGCCGGCGAGATGCTGGGCGATCTCACCGACCGCCGCATCACCGTGCTCGGCGCCGCGTTCAAGCCCGACAGCGACGACACCCGCGACTCCCCGGCGCTCGATGTGGCCTGCCGCCTCCGCGCCGCCGGCGCGCAGGTGACGGTCACCGATCCGCAGGCGCTGGACAACGCCGGGCGCCGCCTCGGCGGACTCGTCGAGCTCGAGCCCGACACCGACGAGGCACTGCGGGGGACGGAGCTGACGGTGCTGCTGACCGAATGGGACCAGTACCGCGAGCTCGATCCGGTCCGGACCGCGTCGCTGGTCGAGGCGCCGCGGATGATCGACGGCCGCAACGTGCTGACGCCGCAGGTGTGGCGCGAGGCGGGATGGGAGATCCGCTCCCTCGGGCGGGCGAGCACCCCGAACGGACCGCGTCCCACCGCCCCGGGCACCGAGCCGGCCCCGGCACGGACCGGGCGCATCGACGCCCCGGCCGCTCCCGCCCGGAACCGCCTCCAGCCCGTCTGAG
>JAKDUN010000123.1 GCA_030457675.1 Brachybacterium sp.
CGGGGGCCAATGGCACGCTGGCAGCGAGGCAGCAGGGCAGTTCATCGACAATCTGAGCGTCAACTGGCCGGATACTAACTTCAACATTCGAACTACTCGAATCGATCCAAGGTTCACCTGATTCCAGCTTGCACCTTGAGCGGAACGCACGGATGAGGAACTACTCGGACGAGGTATCGACTACGGTGAATAGGAACGAAGTTTTCGCGGGGCGCATATTTATTGGACTTCTCTTGGCGCTTGCTCTCGTGATCCAATTCGTGGTGATACCGGGAATGGCCTCGAGTTATGCCCACAGGTATCCCGAAGTTGCTCACTTGGAGGTGCCCTATTCGACGGCGTCCATCGCCGCGATAGTCGCTTTCGAGCTGGCGCTACTATCGGCGTGGATGGTGGCGTCGACGAGAGGGCACGATGCGTCGGACCGTCGCTGGGTCAACGCAGCCACGGCCGCATGGTTCTCCATGCTGCTGATCGTGGCGGGGATCTGTGTACATGCTGGCGCGATCGCAAATGTCGGCGGGCCCGCGATGCTGTTCGGTCTGGTGCTCTCCTGCGGACTGGGGATCGCAGCACTCGTTCTCCGACCCCAGGTGCTCCAGATGCTGCACGATCGGCGCGGGTCCTCCACCGGCGGATCCGACGAATCGTCTACTCCCGTCCGATCCGGGGACTGACGTTCTGTCGCTGACAGTCGTGCCCAGCGGATCTCGTCCCTCATCGCCGTTTCTCAGCCGGCGGTGGTGATCGAGTCGTCGGTGATGCCGGCGGCGCGGCGGGCGGCCAGGCGCTGCTTCTGCGGTTCGACCACGCGGCGCGGGTCCTTGACCGATTCCAGCCCGGCCTCCAGCACCCCGAAGCGGGTCAGCGCGGAGGCGGCCACCAGCGCGGCACCGCTCGCGGCGGCGAGCCAGCGGGAGCGACCGCCCAGGACGGCTCCGATCCCGCCGCCGATCGCCAGGCGCTCGGCCCAGGCCAGCAGCGCGCCGGCGCGGCCGGTCTCCAGCGGCTCGGCCTCCAGCGGGTGCATCGACTGCTTCATCCGGTGCATCGACACCACGTCCCCCACCACGCCCGCGACGGCCAGCAATCGGGCCGGCCGCGTCTCCTGGACCGGGGTGGTGAGCATCGCGGAACCGCCGGCGGCCAGCGAGGCGGAGGAGACGAAGAGGTAGGAGAGGTGGCCGCGTCCGGCCTCCCAGGTGGGCACGATGGTGTTGCCCAGCAGCGCCCCGGTGTAGGAGGCCAGTGCCGGGGCGAGGGCGACCTGCCCCAGGGCGGCCGGCATCTCGGCGGCGCCCAGCGCTCGGCGCAGCAGCCCCAGCGGGAGCGCCCGTCCGGTCATCCGGTCCACCTCGATCGCGCCCAGCACGCCGGAGGCGGCACCGAAGCCGCTCACGATCCAGGTGCCCAGGCTCATCGGGGAGGTGACCTTCACGGTGCGCATCATGTTCAGGAACCGCTCGGGCCGGCCCAGGTCCTCGATCAGGGCGAGGGTACCGAGGCCGACGGTGCCCAGCGCCGTCAGGCGGGCGTTGCGGCGCAGCAGCGGACGGTCGGTGCACAGCGCCCCGAAGGCCAGCATCGAGGAGCCGGCGGCGATCCCGCCCAGGAAGAGGTAGGCGGCGATCGGGGCCCGCCACGGCGGGGCCTTGACCACGGCGCGGCCGTAGTAGGAGTCGTACTGCGTCGAGCGCTCGACCTCGACGTCCTCGATGACGACGCCCTCACGGGTCCCGTCCCCCATCCCCAGCTGGGTGAGGTCACGGCGGCGCCGGCCCGTCCCGCCCCGGCGGCGCCGACGGGGCTGCTCCGGGGGCCGGTCCGCGTCGAAGTCGGTCACGCTCATCGGCGCGCCCCGAGGAAGGACAGCGCCACCGCCGCGACCATGCCGGCGGCGGCGATCCCGGCCTTCGCGTAGGTCTGCGGGAGGGTCTTGGTGGGCACCTGCGGGTCCGGCGGGAGGCCGTATACCTCCGGCTCGTCCAGCAGCAGGAACACGGAGCCGGTCCCGCCCACGCCGTCCTGCGGGTTCGCGCCGTACAGCCGCGCCTCGGGCATGCCGCGCGCGTGCAGATCCGCCACCCGCTCCCGGGCGGAGGCGGTCATCTCCGGATGCTCGCCGAAGCGGATCGACTGGGTGGGGCAGGTGGCGGAGCAGGCGGGCTCCTCGCCGTCGACCAAGCGGTCGTGGCACAGGGTGCACTTGCTCGCGGTGCCCATCCGGTCGACCTTCTCCTCACGGTTCGCGTGCGGAGAGATGGTGCCGTCGTCGCGCCGCTCGATGACGCCGAAGGGGCAGGCGCTCACGCAGGTGCCGCAGCCGTTGCAGACGTCCTCCTGGACCACCACCGAGCCATGCTCGGAGCGGAAGATCGCCCCGGTGGGGCACACGTCGAGGCAGCCGGCGTTGGTGCAGTGCTTGCAGACGTCCGAGGACATCAGCCAGCGGAACTCCGGGGTGTCCGGGGGCGTGCGATCGGTCGCGGAGAGGTCGCCGGCAGGAGTCGCACCGCGGGCACCCGAGGACTTCGGGCCGATCCCGGGCATGCCGAGGCTGACGAGCTTGCGACCCGATTCGCGGGCCTCCTCGATGCGCTCCTGGCCCTGTTCGACGAAGGCCACGTGCCGCCAGGTGTTGGCGCCGAGCTCACCGGTGTTGTCGTAGCTCTGGCCGAGGATCTCCAGATCGCCGTCGATCGGGTTGCGGTTCCACTCCTTGCACGCCACCTCGCAGGCCTTGCAGCCGATGCAGATCGAGGTGTCGGTGAAGAAGCCCTTGCGCTCGTGATTGTGACCCCAGCCGGCGTCCGCCGCGGGGCCGGCGGGTCCTGAGAGCAGGCTCATCGGTTCCTCATCTCCTTCATCGAGGCTTCCCCGGTGGGGGCCGCGGAGGCCTCCTCCGGACCGCGCACGTGATGCGGAGTCTCGGAATCGGCCGGGCCGGCGCCGGGTGCGCCCGCTGCTCCGTCGACCGCCGGGTGCTCGGCGTCGATCAGCCCGGCACGTCGACGGTACGCCTCCACCAGCTCGTTCCGCTCCGGGCCCCGGGGACGACGCCCCGGGATGAGCGTGCACGAGTTGTTCTTGCTGTTCTGGATCTGGGTGTTGGCATCGAGGTTCATACCGATCAGGTCGTTGGCCCCGTCCCCCTGGACGATCGCCTCGGTACCCCGTCCCCAGTGGAAGGGCAGCCCGATCTGATGGACCGTGCGCTCCCCGACCTGCAGGGGCTTCATGCGCTCGGTGACCAGCACCTTCGCCTCGATTGCGCTGCGCGCCGAGATGATGGTGGCCCATCCGTAGGGCTCCAGACCCACCTCCTCGGCCAGCTCCGGCGAGACTTCGCAGTACATCTCCGGCTGCAGCTCCGAGAGGTAGGGCAGGAAGCGGCTCATCCCCCCGGCGGTGTGATGCTCGGTGATGCGGTAGGTGGTGAAGATGTACGGATACACCTCGCCCCCGCGACCGGAGGCGCCCGGGGAGCTGAGGTTGTTCTCGTCGCGGAAGGTCACCCGGGTGGGGTTGGACTGCTGGGAGTACAGCGGGTTGGGGATGTTCGACTCCGGCGACTCGTAGTGGGTCGGCAGCGGGCCGTCCACCAGACCGGTGGGGGTGAACAGCCAGCCGCGGCCGTCGGACTGCATGGTGAACGCGTCGGTCCCCGCAAGCGCCGCAGCACCGCCCTGGCTCGGGTCGCCGGGATCGTCCGGGCGCTTGGTCAGGGGGAAGTCGGGGACGTCGTGACCGGTCCAGGAACCGGCCTCCTCGTCCCACCACACCAGCTTCTTCCGCTCGCTCCAGGGACGGCCCTGGGGGTCTGCCGAGGCGCGGTTGTAGAGGATCCGCCGGTTGGCGGGCCAGGCCCATCCCCAGTCGGCGGCGGTCTCGTCCTGCTCCTGGCCGGGCGTGCGACGCCGAGCCTGGTTGACACCGTCGGCGAAGACGCCGGCGTAGATCCAGCATCCGCCGTCGGTGGAGCCGTCGGCCCTCATCTCGCCGAAGGAGGACAGCGGCTGCCCTGCCCGCTCGCCGGACAGATGGCGGCCGTTGATCTCCGCGAGCACCGCCTCGGCCTCGGGTTCGCCGTGCTCGCCCAGCGGGTAGTCCCAGGTCAGGTCCAAGATCGGTCGGTCCCGGGGGTCGGTGGAGTCCTGCAGCTTCTCCCGGATGCGGCGCCCGAGCTCGTACATGAACTCCAGGTCGCTCCTGGCGTCCCCCGGCGGTTCGACGGCCTGGTCGCGCCACTGGACCATGCGCTGGGTCTGGGTGAAGGAGCCGGCCTTCTCGGTGTGGTTCGCGGCCGGCAGGTAGAACATCTCGGTGGCGATCTCCTCCGAGGTGAGCTCTCCGGATTCGATCTCGGGACCGTCGCGCCACCAGGTCGCGGACTCGATCATGTAGAAGTCGCGCACCACCATCCACTTCAGCTTCGACATGGCCAGGCGCTGGAGGCGACCGTTGGCGGAGCCCACGGCCGGGTTCTGGCCGAACAGGAAGTACCCGTCGACCCCGCCCTCGAGCATCCGCATCGTGGTCTGGTACGTGCCGTGGGCACCGGTCAGCTTGGGCAGGTGGTGGTATCCCCAGTCGTTCTCCGCCGTCGCATTCTCGCCCCACCAGGCCTTGAGCAGGTTGATCGCATAGATGTCCGCGTTCGCCCAGAAGCCCTTCTGCTCCTTCTTCCCGATCGCCCGGGTGAACTCGGCGAAGTCGTCCTGGCCCACTTTCGGCATCGGCAGGTAGCCCGGGAGGATGTGGTACAGCGTCGGAATGTCCGTGGAGCCCTGGATCGTGGCGTGCCCGCGCAGCGCCATGACGCCCCCGCCGGGACGGCCCATATTGCCCATGAGCAGCTGCAGGACCCCGGCGGTGCGGATCATCTGGGCGCCGCCCTGGTGCTGGGTCCAGCCCAGCGCGTAGGCGAAGGAGGTGGTCCGTTCGCGCCCGGAGTTCTCGGCGATGGCGGTGGCGAGGTAGGCGAAGTCCTCCGGGGAGATCCCGCAGGTGTCCTGAACCATCTGCGGGGTGTACCGCGCGTAGTGGCGCTTCAGGATCTGGAACACGCTGCGGGGATGCTGCAGGGTCTCGTCCCGCTCGGGCAGGCCCCGCGCGATGTCGTCCGGATCACCGGCGTACGCCCAGCGGCTGTTGTCATAGGTGCTGGTCTCCTGGTCGTAGCCGGAGAACAGGCCGTCGAGGTCCTCGGCATCGGCGTACTGCTCAGAGATGATCGTCGAGGCATTGGTGTACGCCTGGACGTACTCCTTGAAGAACAGCTCGTTGTCGAGCACATGCCTGATCACGCCGCCGAGCAGCACGATGTCGGTGCCGGCGCGGATCGGGATGTGTCGATCAGCGTTCGCGGAGGTGCGCGTGAAGCGAGGGTCCACGTGGATGACGCGGGCACCGCGCTTCTTGGCCTCGATCACCCATTGGAAGGCCACCGGATGGGCTTCGGCCATGTTCGAGCCCTCGATGACGATGAGGTCCGCATTGGCGAAGTCCTGCACGGACTGCGTGGCACCGCCACGACCGAACGAGGCTCCCAGACCGGGAACCGTGGAGGAGTGTCAAATGCGGGCCTGGTTCTCGATCTGTATGGCGCCTGCGGCGGTGAAGAACTTCTTGATCAGATAGTTCTCTTCGTTGTCGATGGTCGCCCCGCCGAGGCTGGCGATCCCCATCGTGCGCTGGAGCGGGCGGCCCTGCTCGTCCTCGTCCTGCCAGTGGGCGCGCCGGGCCTCGATGAATCGGTCGGCGATCATGTCCATCGCGACATCGAGCTCGAGGTCTTCCCACCGGGTCGCGTACGGAGGGCGATAGCGCACCGTCGTCTGACGCAGGTAGGAGTTCGCCAGCTGCTGGCTGGCGGCCCCCTTGGGGCACAGCCGACCGCGGGACACCGGGGAGTCCGGGTTGCCCTCGATCTGGACGACCCGGCCGTCCTTGTGGAAGACGCGCTGGCCGCAGCCGACCGCGCAGTAGGGGCAGATGCTGTCCACCACGCCGTCGGCCGTGACGGTGCGCGGGACCGTCTCGCGGGTCGTCGCCGACGTGACTGCGCTGCCGCGTCCGGTCGGATCCGCCCCGCGCAGCTGCCGGAGGACCGGCCAGTCGAGGAACGTGAGGCGTGCCATACCGGCATGCTACCAGCGCGGACCGGCCTCTCAGCTCCGGTCGTGGCCCTCGTCGCGGATCCGCTCGTGATGCCGGATCACCTCGGTGACGATGAATCGCAGGAAGGCCTCGGCGAAGGTCGGATCCAGTCCGGCCTCGTCCGCCAGCTCCCGGAGGTGGGCGATCTGCTGCTGCTCGCGTGACGGATCCGCCGGGGGCAGCCCGTGCTCGGCCTTCAGCAGACCCACCCGCTGGGTATGGGAGAAGCGCTCGGCGAGCAGATGGACCAGTGCGGCATCGATGTTGTCGATGCTGCGGCGCTCGTCCAGCAGCAGCTGCTTGGCCCGCTCCACGTCCTGTGCGTCCCCGTCGACGGCGCCCGCAGGAGTCATGCGGAGCGCTCCTGGCGACTGTGCCCGCTGTCCGCATCGGCGTCCTTGCCCGTCAGCATCAGCGGTGCCCGCCCCTCGGTGACCACGCCCTCGGTGATGACGACCTTGACCACGTCGTCTCGCGAGGGCACCTCGAACATGACCTCCTGGAGGGACTCCTCGAGGATCGCGCGCAGTCCGCGCGCCCCGGTCTCCCGCTCGATCGCGCGGTCGGCGACGGCCGCCAGGGCACTGCGCTCGAAGTCGAGCTCGACGCCGTCCAGGGCGAACATCTTCTGAAACTGCTTGACCAGCGCATTGCGGGGCTCGGTGAGGATCGTGATCAGCGCATCGCGGTCCAGGTTCGCCACGCTGGTGATCACCGGCAGGCGGCCGATGAACTCCGGGATCAGCCCGAACTTCAGCAGGTCCTCCGGCAGCAGCTGCCCGTAGAGCTGCTCCTGCTCGAGCGGGGAGTGCAGTTCGGAGCCGAAGCCGATGCCCCGTCGCCCGATGCGGGAGCCGATGATGTCCTCGATGCCGGCGAAGGCGCCGGCCACGATGAACAGCACGTTGGTGGTGTCGATCTGGATGAATTCCTGATGGGGGTGCTTCCGCCCGCCCTGCGGGGGCACGGCGGCGACCGTTCCCTCGATGATCTTCAGCAGCGCCTGCTGCACGCCCTCACCGGAGACGTCCCGGGTGATCGAGGGGTTCTCCGACTTGCGGCCGATCTTGTCGACCTCATCGATGTAGATGATGCCGCGCTCGGCCTTCTTGACGTCGTAGTCCGCGGCCTGCAGCAGCTTCAGCAGGATGTTCTCGACGTCCTCGCCGACGTACCCGGCCTCGGTGAGCGCGGTCGCGTCGGCCATCGCGAAGGGGACGTCGAGCATCCGGGCGAGGGTCTGGGCGAGATAGGTCTTGCCGCAGCCGGTGGGGCCGACCAGCATCACGTTGGACTTGGCGACCTCGATCTCATCGCCCTCGGGCTCGGCCTCCTCGGCCAGTGCCGTGGCGGCGCTCTTGGCCGGACCGGCCGGCTGCTCGGCGTCCTGTGCGCGGACGCGCTTGTAGTGGTTGTAGACCGCGACCGAGAGCGCGCGCTTGGCGGGTTCCTGCCCCACGACGTAGTCCTCGAGGAAGTCGAAGATCTCGCGCGGGGCGGGAAGCGGGGCCTGCTCCTGCGTGGTGGGCTGCGCGGCCTGGATCTCCTCGGCGATGATCTCGTTGCACAGCTCGATGCACTCTTCGCAGATGTACACACCGGGCCCGGAGATCAGCC
Organism: Brachybacterium sp.; assembly: GCA_030457675.1. Taxonomy (GTDB): domain Bacteria; phylum Actinomycetota; class Actinomycetes; order Actinomycetales; family Dermabacteraceae; genus Brachybacterium. The sequence continues at coordinate 7,777 of JAKDUN010000123.1, forward strand.
GTTCGACCTGCTTCTGCGACTTCCCGCAGAAGGAGCATTTGAACACGTCGGATCCATCGCTCGTACGCGCCATGTCCGTGTCCTCTCGTCAGGCCGTCAGCAGTGCGTGCCGCAGGTCCTTCGGGAACGCTCCCCGGGTCCTGTCGGCCCCCACCACGGTATCGCGAACAAGGGGGTGAACACGGGAGGCGACGCCTCGGGGCGGCGCGTCCCGCGGTCACGATCCGGCCCCTGAGCGCGTGGTGGTGCGCCCAGGGGCCGAGAGTTCGACGATGCCGACTGCGGACGGGTCGGGGACCCCTCCGCAGCGGCAGCGGATCAGCTCGCGATCTGCGCGGTAGGAGCCTTGCGGGACTCCAGCACCTGATCGATCAGCCCGTACTCCAGCGCCGCCTTCGCGGTGAGGATCTTGTCGCGCTCGATGTCCTTGCTGACCTGCTCCTTGGTGCGTCCGGAGTGGCCGGCCAGGGTCTCTTCGAGCCACTCGCGCATGCGCATGATCTCGTTCGCCTGGATCTCGAGGTCCGAGGCCTGGCCG
>JAKDUN010000124.1 GCA_030457675.1 Brachybacterium sp.
GCCGGGGTGTGGGGTGCTTCCTGCAGGGTCGCCGTCGGGGGGGGGGGGTGTCCACCCCCCCCCCGGCCGGGCCGCTCGGGACCCGTCCCGAAGGAGCTGCATGCCTTCAGAGCCCACCCCGGCGGACCCGGCGCGCCAGCGCACCGGTGATGCCGCTCTGCGACCGTTGCACCGCCAGGAGCCCCAGGATCCCACGACCACCGAGCTGCTGGGTCGCATCGCCCTCGGCGACGAGGACGCCTTCTCCCGTCTCTACGACGGGACCGCACCGCTGCTGTTCGGACTGATCCGGCGCGTGGTGCGGGACGTGGCGATGAGCGAGGAGGTGCTGCAGGAGGTGTTCGTGGAGGTGTGGCGGCAGGCCACCCGCTTCGATGCCCACCGCGGCACCGCCCGGGGATGGCTGTGCACGATCGCCCACCGCCGTGCGGTCGACACGGTGCGCTCGAGCGAAGCGGCGCGGCGCAGGGATTCCGAAGAGGGTCTGCTGCAGATGGATCAGCAGGTCGTGGATGTGCAGGAGGAGGGGATCATGAGAGTCGAGAGTCAGCGGGTGCGGACCGCGATGGGCGAGCTCACCTCGCCACAGGCCGAGGCGATCCGCCTCGCCTACTTCGGCGGGTACAGCCAGCGCGAGGTCGCCGCCCTGCTCGACATCCCCGTCGGGACGGCGAAGACTCGGATCCGTGACGGCATGATCGTGCTGCGAGACCGATTGGGGGTGACCTCGTGAACGAGCAGAAGCACACCATGACCGGTGCCTGGGCCCTGAACGCCCTGGAGGCCGAGGAGCGCGAGCAGATGCGCCGCTACCTCGAGGAGGATCCCGAGGCCGCCGCCGAGGCCGCCGCCTTCGAGGAGACCGCCGCCGAGCTCGCCGGCAGCGTCGCCCCGCTCGCCCCGCGCCCGGAGCTGAAGGCCGCGGTGATGGCCCGCATCGGCACCACCCGCCAGCTCTCCCCGCTCCCGGAGCAGGAGGAGCCGCCCCGGACCGACGCGGCCCGGGACGAGGCTCCCGCCGGCGCACCGGCCGACGTCCCGTCCCCGCGACCTGTCGCTCCGTCGGTCGAGGACGCCCCTGCACCGCCGAGCCCCCCGGCGCAGGTCGTCTCCCTGGACCGTTACCGGGCGAGCAGGCGCCGCAACCGCTGGACCGCGGTCGCCGCGGGGGCGCTGCTGCTGACCACGATCGCCGGGGCCGGGCTGTGGAACAGCGAGCGCGTCGCCGAGCAGGAGGCCAGCGCGAGCCTCGAGGCCATGGCCTCCACGCAGGCCGCCGCCGAGGAGGAGCGCGAGATGCTCTCGAGCATCATCGCCTCCGAGGACGCCATGCACCTCGTCGTCCCCTCCGCGCACGGCGGCTCCCTGCAGCTGATGTACTCCCGCGAGCAGCAGGCGATGTACGTGCAGGGCGCGAGCCTGCCGGCCCTGCCCGAGGGTGAGGCATACCAGCTGTGGATGATCGAGGGACCCGACAGCATCCGGAGCGCCGGCATGCTCGAGGACCCGACCGCCGGGGAACTGCATGAGGGCACGATCCCCGAGGACGTGACCGTCGGCCTGACGATCGAGCCCGATGGCGGCTCGGAGCAGCCCACGATGGATCCGATCGCGGCCGGGGTGCTGTCATGAGCTCCCCGTCCCACCGGTCCGCTGCCGCCCCCCGCTCCGCCCCCGGCTGGTCGGCGGTCTCCGGGGTGGTCGCGGGGCTGGTGCTGGTGGCCGTCGCCGAGCTGCTCTCGCTCGCCTTCAGCTCCTCCTCCGCGCCTTTCGTGGCCGTCGGCAGCGCCTTCGTGGACATCGTCCCGCCCGGGGTGAAGGACCTGGTGATCAGCCTGTTCGGCACCCGGGACAAGCTGGTGCTGTTCGCCTCGATGATCGTCGTGTACGCGGCGCTGACCGCGCTGATCGGCCGGCTGGGCGCCGCCCGGCCCCGCCCGGCGGCTGCTCTGCTCGCCGGCCTCGGCGTGCTCGCGATGGTCCTCGTGCTCACCCGCGCCCAGAACACGGCGCTCGACGTGGTGCCCACCCTGGTCGGCACCGTGGTCGCGGTCCCGACCCTGCTGCTCCTGCTGCGCACCGTCCGCGCTCCCGCCGCCGCGGGCGATGCCGCGGGCGATGCCGGCACCGCCTGGACCCGTCGGCGGTCCCTGCTGGGCGTCGGCGCCGTGGGCGTGCTCGCCGTGGTCGCCGCCGTGACCGCGCGCAGCGTCACCGCGAGCCGCGAGCTCGCCCGTCGGACCGCGCAGTACGTGCTGCCGGCGCCCCGCAGCACCGCGGAGCCGGTGCCCGCCGATGCCCAGGTCGAGCTCGCGGGGATGCCGCCCTTCGTCACTCCCAACAGCGAGTTCTACCGGATCGACACGGCCCTCGCGGTACCGCGCGTGGACCCCACCACCTGGCAGCTGCGGATCCACGGTCTGGTGGACCAGGAGCTCACGATCGACTTCGCGCAGCTCCTCGAGGAGCCGATGATCGAGAAGCACGTGACGCTGGCCTGCGTCTCCAACCCCGTCGGCGGAGATCTCGCCGGCAACGCCACCTGGCTGGGAGTCCCCGTGCGCACCCTGCTCGAGCGGGCAGGAGTCAAGGACGGGGCGGACATGGTCCTGTCCCGGTCGATCGACGGGTTCACCGCCTCCACCCCCCTCGAGGCGCTCACCGATGACCGCGACTCGCTGATCGCCGTGGGCATGAACGGCGAGCCGCTGCCGGCCCAGCACGGCTATCCGGTGCGGATGGTGGTGCCGGGACTGTACGGCTACGTCTCGGCGACCAAGTGGCTCACCGAGCTCAAGGTGACCACGTTCGCGGACGACGTCGCCTATTGGTCCACCCGCGGATGGACCGAGCGCGGACCGATCAAGATCGCCTCCCGGGTGGACGTGCCCCGATCCTTCGGGGAGCTGAGCCCGGAGGCTGACGGCACCGTGATGCTGGGCGGGACCGCCTGGGCGCAGCAGCGTGGCATCGCGGCGGTCGAGGTGCGGATCGACGACGGCGACTGGCGCGAGGCCGAGCTCGGCGCAGAGGTCTCGCAGGACACCTGGGTGCAGTGGTCGCTGCGTTGGGAGGACGCCGAACCCGGCGACCACTCGGTCACGGTCCGCGCCACCGATGGCGAGCGCGAGGTGCAGACCGAGGAGCGGGCGAACCCGGCACCGAACGGTGCCAGCGGCTGGCACACCGTGCGCTTCAGCGTGGCCTGAGCGGGGCTCGATTCACCGCGGCAGGTTGTCGGGCACGACCAGGCCGTGACTGGTGACCAGCTCGTGCAGTGCGTCAGGCGCCGCGGCGAGGACGGCGCAGACCTCCGCCGCGTCACCGCGGGTCAGGGAGGAGCCGGTCAGGCCCACCAGTTCGTCGAACATCTCCTGCTGGCGAAGCCGCAGCGGGATCGGGCGGTGCCCCTGGGCGATCACGCCCCAGCGGGAGGCGTACACGTCGAAGTGGGCGGGCTCCTGACCGGTGGCGAGCGTGAGCGGGTGGTCCTCGGCGGACAGGCGGAGCCGATCGTAGTTCGGTTCGGTCTCATCGACAACGGCCAGCTGCTCCTCGTCGAACCAGGTCGCGACCAGCTCCATCCGCTCTCCCTCGGCCTGGTACGGGGCGGCGGGCAGATAGCCGGGCACGGCGATGTGCGCGACATGCCCGACAGCCAGGTCGTGCACGGTGCAGCGCACGAACGGCGTGGTCAGCGGGATGTCGCGCCCGGAGCGACGGTACTTGCGGGCGATGGTCTCCGGCGTCTGGTTGGAGCCGACGGCGATCACCAGCGTGCGCTCGGCCAGAGGCGCGACTCCCTCCGCGGCGAGGGCCTGCTCGATCGCTGCAATGTCCACCTGCGCACCGTCGACCTGCTCCGTCGGCGCGTCGACGCCGCCGCTCGGGTCGAGATCCACGATCCCCTCGCTCAACAGCAGCGCCGACCGCACCGCCGGTCCCAGCCACGGGTAGTCCTCGGGTGCGCTGGAGTGGGCAAGGGCGTCGAGCGACGGGGAAGCCATCCCTCGACCATAGCGAGGCTGCCGCCCCTGCCCCAGGATCCCGCGACCGCTCTCACCCGACCGCTCGAGGAACCGTCCGAGTGGATTCCGCGTCCCGACCCCGCGAGCCGGATGGTGCGCCGCCGGTCCTGGCCGGCAGGCCTACCCTGGGTCCATGAGCGAGCAGCGCGCGATCGATGCCCTGGAGGCCTCCGGCCTGGAGTTCGAGATCACCCGGCACGGCCGGGTGGGCTCTCTCGCGGAGGCCGCGGCGGCGCGCGGCGTGGAGCCCCGGGACATCATCAAGACGCTGGTGGTGCGGCGCGGAGACGGGGATTACCTGTTCGTGCTGGTGCCGGGCGACCGGGAGATCTCCTGGCCGAAGCTGCGGGCGCTGCTGGGCGTGAACCGCCTGTCGATGCCGGACAAGGAGGTCGCCCAGGAGGTCACGGGCTACGAGCGCGGCACCATCACCCCCTTCGGGTCGACCATCGCGTGGCCAGTGATCGCCGACATCGGCCTCTCCGGCGACCCGGAGCGCAGGATCTCTCTCGGAGCCGGCGCCCACGGCGTCGCGGTGACGGTGCCGACCGAGGCCGCCCTCGCTCACCTCGACGCCCGCAGCGCCGACGTCACCGAGCTCCAGCGCACCTGAGCCCGATCGATGCGTGAGATCGGTGCTCCCAGGCGCCTCGAGGCGCACCCTTCCCACGAGTCGACCGCGGAACTCACGATTCGACCTCGGACGCTCGACGCAGCCGCCGGCCGGCGCCTCGCCGCCTCGCCTGCGGAGCGGCGGGACGGCGATGGAGGGTGGCAACCATTGTGAGCTCCAGGACCGATGCTCGCCTCGACATAGGTCCTGCGGGCAACAAACGTTCAGTCCACGGGCCCACGGCCCACATGCCGAGCTCGCTCGGCGGGCTCGGCTGCTCGCCCGTGCTCACTCGTCGGTGAAGGTCATCTTCAGCCCGCCCAGCAGCGCCGCCACCAGGTTGTACAGGAAGGCGCCCAGGGTGCCGAGCGCAGTGATGATCACGACGTTCACCACCGCGACGATGGTGCCGTAGCTGGTCATCTTCGAGAACGTGAAGAACTCCATGAACGGCAGCGGCTCGCCGCCATTGAGGTCGCGGCCCAACTGGTCGACCTGCGACCAGAGGCCGATCGCCTCGACGAGGTTCCACAGCAGGATCACCGCCACCACGGTGGCGATGCCGATCGCGATCGCCGCCAGGAAGGACAGCTTCATCACCGAGAACGGGTCGAGCCGGGCCAGGGTGAGGCGCACGCGGCGCGGGCCGCGGCGCTCCTTCTCCGCGGGGTTCGCGATACCGCTCGTCTTCTGCGGGCTGCGGCTGGCGCCCCGGGCCGCAGAGCCCCGGCCGGCGCCGATCGTCTGCTCCGAGGTCTCCGTCGTCGCGGAATTCGCGCTCGACCCCGAAGCGGCCGACGATCCGGACGTCGAGGTCGCTGCGGACTCCGACGACGACTTCTCCATGAAGGCCGGGAGCTTGGACGTGGACTCTGCCGGGCCGGCGGGCCCGGCGGTGGTCCTGGAGTCACTGGTGCTCACGGATCACTCCTCGTTCGGGTCGGCGTCGTCGGTCGACGACTGGTCTGACTCGTCAGAGCCTAGAACATCGCCCTGCTCGGTCATACCCTCAGGCGCGCCCTCTGCAGAGATCTCCACATCACCCTCGCTCGCGGCCTCGCCTGCCGGCGCTGCCGACGCGGCGGGCTCGGTATCGACGATCTCGGGCGTCTCCGCCTCGTCCTCGTCGACCTCGGACTCCTGGCCGGTGGTGACCAGCAGGATGCGGTCCTTCTTGTCGGGCTTGGCGAAGACCACGCCCATCGTGGTGCGGCCCTTGGCCGGCACCTCGGAGACCTTGGAGCGGACCACGCGGCCGCGCTCCATGACCACCAGCAGCTCGTCGGACTCCTCGACGATGGCGGCGCCCACCAGGTGGCCGCGGTCGTCCGGCAGCTTCGCGACCCTGATACCCAAACCGCCTCTGCCCTGCAGGCGGTACTCGTCCACGGTCGTGCGCTTGGCGAACCCGCCATCGGTCACGGTGACCACGAAGCTGTCCGGACGCACCACGTCCATCGCCAGCAGACGGTCGTCATGGCGGAACTTCATGCCGGTGACACCGCTGGTGGCACGGCCGGTCGGGCGCAGGGTGCCGTCGTCGGCGGGCATCCGCACGGACTGGCCGTTGCGGGAGACCAGCAGGATCTGGTCGTCGGCGTCGATGGCGCGCGCGGCGATCACGCGGTCCGGCTGGGCACCGTCGGCGCCCTCGATGTCGCGCAGGTTGATGGCGATGATGCCGCCGGTGCGGCTGGAGTCGAAGGCGGGCATGGCGGTCTTCTTGACCAGCCCGGACTCGGTGGCCAGCACCAGGTACTGGGCGTCCTCGTAGCTGTCGATGGCCAGCACCGAGGCGATGTTCTCGTCCGGCTGGAAGGCCATCAGGTTGGCCACGTGCTGGCCCTTCGCATCCCGCGGCGCCTCGGGCAGCTCGTAGCCCTTGACGCGGTAGACCCGACCCTGGTTGGTGAAGAACAGCAGCCAGCGGTGCGTGGTGGTGGTGAAGAAGTGCTCGACCACGTCGTCCTCGCGGAGCGTCGCGCCGCGCACGCCCTTGCCGCCGCGCTTCTGGGCACGGTACTGGTCCTCACGGGTGCGCTTGACGTAACCGCCCCGGGTGATGGTGACGACCATGTCCTCCTCGGGGATGAGGTCCTCCATCGCCATGTCACCGGCGAAGGGGAGGATCTCGGTGCGGCGATCGTCGCCGTAGCGGTCGACGATCTCGGCGAGCTCCTCGGAGACGATGTCCCGCTGACGCTGCGGCGAGGCGAGGATCGCGGTGTACTCCTCGATCAGGGCCTGCAGGCGGTCGTGCTCATCGGTGATCTTCTGGCGCTCCAGGGCGGCCAGGCGGCGCAGCTGCATCGCGAGGATCGCGTTGGCCTGGATCTCGTCGATCGCCAGCAGGTCCATCAGCCCGGTGCGGGCCTGGTCGACGTCCGGGGAGCGGCGGATCAGCGCGATGACCTCGTCCAGCGCATCCAACGCCTTGAGGTAGCCGCGGAAGATGTGGATCTGCTCCTCGGCCTTGCGCAGGCGGTACGTCGTACGGCGCACGATGACGTCGATCTGGTGCTTGGTCCACTCGCGCACGAAGGAGTCGATCGAGAGGGTGCGGGGCACCCCGTTCGCGAGCGCGAGCATGTTCGCGGAGAAGTTCTCCTGCAGCTGGGTGTGCTTGAAGAGGTTGTTCAGCACCACCTTCGCCACGGCGTCGCGCTTGAGCGTGATGACCAGTCGCTGGCCGGTGCGGCCGGAGGTCTCGTCGGTGATGTCGGCGATGCCCTGGATCTTGCCGAGCTTCACCATCTCGGCGATCTTGCGCGCGAGGGTGTCGGGGTTGACCTGGTAGGGCAGCTCGGTGACGACCAGCGACATCCGGCCGTTGATCTCCTCGGTGGAGACCACGGCGCGCTGGGTGATGGAGCCGCGCCCGGTGCGGTAGGCGTCCTCGATCCCGGAGGTGCCCACGACGGTGGCGCCGGAGGGGAAGTCGGGGCCCTTGATGAGGCGCAGGCAGGCCTCGAGCAGTTCGGGCTTGGTGGCCTCATAGTTGGTCAGCAGCCACTGGGCCGCTTCGGCCACCTCGCGCAGGTTGTGCGGCGGGATGTTCGTGGCCATACCGACCGCGATGCCGGAGGAGCCGTTGACCAGCAGGTTCGGGAAGCGGGCGGGCAGCACGACGGGCTCATCGACCGTGTTGTCGTAGTTGCCCTGCATGTCCACGGTGTCCTGCTCGATATCGCGCACCAGCTCCAGGGCCAGTGGCGCCATCTTGCACTCGGTGTATCGCGGGGCCGCGGCGCCGTCGTCACCGGCGGAGCCGAAGTTGCCCTGGCCCAGGATCAGCGGGTAGCGCATCGACCAGGGCTGCACCAGGCGCACCATGGCGTCATAGATGGCGCTGTCGCCGTGGGGGTGGTAGTTGCCCATCACCTCGCCGACGACCTTCGCGGACTTCGAGAAGGAGCGGTCCGGGCGGTAGCCGCCGTCGAACATCGCGTAGACGATGCGACGGTGGACGGGCTTGAGGCCGTCGCGCACATCCGGCAGCGCGCGGGAGACGATGACGCTCATCGCGTAGTCGAGGTAGGAGCGCTGCATCTCGTGGTTGAGGTCGATCTGCGTGATGCGGTCGACCTCGCTCTCGTCCA
>JAKDUN010000532.1 GCA_030457675.1 Brachybacterium sp.
CCCCGACGAGGAGTCCCGATGCCGAACTCTCCCGACCGCGAGACCGCCTGGACCGGGCGGCACGACGGCGACGGCCCCGAGCACGCCCGCTGGCATCAGGCGGTGCAGGTGCTCGAGGGTCCACGGGATGCTGCGGCGGATCCGGCCGCCGATCACGTGAGCCTGCTCGGCTTCCGCTCCGAGGAGGGGGTGCGACGCAACCGCGGCCGGGTCGGGGCGGCCGCCGGGCCCGCGGCGCTGCGCCGGGCGCTGGCCCCGCTGGCGCTGCACGGCCCGCTCGCCCGTGGGGAGGTGGCCCTCCACGATCTCGGGGACGCCGAGACCGTCGGCGAGGACCTCGAGGGCGGGCAGGCCGCGGCCGCGGCACTGACCTCCGCCGCTCTGGACCGGGCCGGATCCCGGCTCACGGTGGTGCTCGGCGGCGGGCACGAGACGGCCTGGTCCTCGTACCTCGGCCTGGTGGGCTCCGGGCTCGGGCCGCGGGCGGGGCAGCGCTGGGGCGTGCTGAACCTCGACGCGCACTTCGACCTGCGCGAGGAGCCTCACCCCACCTCCGGCACCCCCTTCGCCCAGATGGCCGCGGCGGAGCAGAAGGTGGGCCGCGAGCTGCACTACGCCGTGCTCGGGATCGCGGAGCCCTCGAACACCGGGGCGCTGTTCGCACGTGCCGAGGAGCTCGGGGGGCGGTGGTGGACCGACGAGCAGTGCCTCGCCGCGGGCGCCGAGGGGATCACGCGCTTCGTCGAGGAGTTCAGCGCAGAGCTGGACGTCCTGTACCTGACCATCGACCTCGACGTGCTGCCCGCCGCGACCGCTCCGGGCGTCTCGGCTCCGGCCGCCTACGGGGTGCCGCTGCCGCTGATCGCCGCCGCCGTGCGCGCCGCGGCCGGCACCGGGAAGCTCACCCTGCTGGATGTGGTGGAGCTGAACCCCTCCCTCGACGTCGACGGCCGCACCGCCCGCACCGCCGCCCGCCTCATCGACGACGCCGTGCGCCGGGTGGCCGGCCCCGCCCGCTGAGCCCCGGCACGGCCCACGGCAACGGGAGATGGCGACGGGGAGCACGCTCTTCTCATATACGCAAAGCGTGCTCCCCAGCGCCGCCTACTGTGCAGTCACACCAGCGGGGCTGGCTCACACTCACCCCGGCACCGTCCTCACCCCAGCAGCGTCTGGACCAGCGTCACCGCGGCCACTCCCCCGAGCAGCGCCGAGAACGCCAGGGTGAGCGTGGAGGGGCGGGCCTTGGCCGAGAGCGGGCCGCCGAGCATGCCGCCGACCGCGGACCCGGCCGCGAAGATCAGCGTGGTCACCCAGTCCACCTGCACGTCGGTGCCCAGCCGCGCGAGCAGGCTGGTGGCCGTCGCGACGACCATGACCAGCAGGCTGGTGCCGGAGGCGCGGCGCATCGCCAGGCCCAGGGCGAGCACCAGCATCGGCACCACGATGAAGCCGCCGCCCACGCCGAAGAAACCGGTGAGGAACCCGGTGAGAGTGGCGGCGGCGATCA
>JAKDUN010000533.1 GCA_030457675.1 Brachybacterium sp.
TGGACGCACGCGCCTTCAGGGGTGTATTTCGGGTGGTTTCACTGTCACAATGGGGGCATGAGACCGACGCTGCACACCGCCCAGTTCAGCCGGACCACCCGCATGGACATCCATGATGTCGTCCGGGAGTTGAATGCGGCCCTCGGCCCGACGCTGGTAGCTGCGTTGGCCGGCTCCAAGGACCGCAAGCACCCGATCCGGTGGGCGAAGCCCGGAGGGCCGCCGCCCGGGGATTCCTTCGCGAGGCGGCTGCTCTTCGCACACCGCAAGTGGACGGAACTGGCGGCCGCCGACGGGGCGACCGTCGCCCGGCAGTGGTTCATCGGCGCGAACCCGGCTCTCGGGGAGCAGACTCCGCTCACAGCGATCCGGGAGGACCGCCACGAGGAGGTCGCGGCCGCGGTGGACTCCTTCCTCGAGGGGCACGGGGCGGCGTGACCGGCGATCCCTCGCAGGTCGAGGAAGGCGCACCCGGTCTCCGGCTGAGAGAAGCCCACCGCACGACGGGTTTCCACATCGGGAAGAAGAAGTACGAGCCGGTCTCCGCCCCCGAGCGGAGCACCAGCGCCTCCCCACGGAGGTACTGGGGGCGGTTCGACGTCCCGGGCCAGACGTTCTACACCGCGGAGAGCGCAGAGTGCGCGTTCGGGGAGGTGCTGGCTCCGTTCCGGCGCTCCATCGACGGCCGCGACCCTCTCGCAGCCGACGCCGAGGCGTTGGGAATCCCCCTGGAGGACTTCCTCGAGGACGTCGCCCGTGAATGGGAGGAGTCCAGCTTCATGGGGATGGGCGTCATTCCGAAGAGCTGGCGGGAGGATCGTCAGCTGTACACCCTCGAGACGAGGATCGGCGGATGGCTGGTGGACATCGAGCACCCCGATTCGATGGGCGCCCTCGAGCGGGAGTGCGGCGCCGAGCTCATCGACTTGGGAGTCGCCACACTGACTGTGGGGGTCCTGCGAGGTGACGACCGCGAGGTGACGACCCTCGTCGCCGAACGCCTCGCTGCTCGCGTGTCCGTAGCCGATGAGGCGCCGATCGGCGTGCACTTCGGGAGCAAGCACGGGTACGGCTGGTGCCAGGGGTACTGGTTGCGGAACTTCCCGGATGAGTCTCTCGAACGTGGGGCGCTCCACGTCGAGCGAAGTGACTCCATCTCGGCCTGGGACCGTCCGCTGATCTCCGTCGCACGACGGTTCGGCATCCGCTTCTTCTGAGGGGGCCGTCGGGCGACCACGGCGCGTGAGAGCCAGGGGTCGGAGGGGATCACCAGCGCGGGTGGATGGACTCGCGCAGCAGCTCGTCGTAGGTCTCGCGCACGGCGGCGTCGAAGCGGTCGAGCACCTCAGCCTGTTCGACGGTGGGGGCGCTGCCGGCGGCGGCGTTGCGGCGGGCCTGCTCGCCGCTGCTGGCGCCGGGGATGGCGGCGGTGACGCCGTGCTGGGCGAGGATCCAGCGCAGGCTGGCCTCGGCGAGCGGCATCGCACCGTCGAGGGCCCCC
>JAKDUN010000005.1 GCA_030457675.1 Brachybacterium sp.
TGCTTTCTGACTGTGCTCCTCCCGCTCGCAAGCTCGCAGTTCGTCGCTCAGTCGTCGATCGGCTCGGGCTTGAGGTGCAGGCGCTCGGTCTCGTCGATGACCTCGGCGGCGACGGAGCTGAAGGCATCCTGGTGGGCGCGGGCGTGGTGGGCGCAGAACATCAGTTCGCCACCGGCCTCGAGCATCACTTTGACGTACGCCTGGGCGCCGCAACGGTCGCAGCGGTCATGTGCCGTGAGCCGGGGAGCTTCAAGAGTAAGGTTCATAGGCTCATTTGTAGCATCGCGGAGGGTCGCTGCGGGAGTGTCCACAGCCGTGGTTCGCTGGGGGCGCAACGGGGTGTGAGCGGGGCCGCGCGCTGGGGCGGAATCCGACCTGTGAGCGGGACGGCACGGCTCAATACCGGCTTCGACGTGCTCGGACAAGTAGCATCTGGGGGGTGTCCACCACCACCACCGCAGCGAAGAAGTCCGCCTACGATGCCCGCAACCTCCAGGTCCTCGAGGGCCTCGAGGCCGTGCGCAAGCGTCCCGGCATGTACATCGGCTCCACCGACTCCCGGGGGCTCATGCACTGCCTCTGGGAGATCCTCGACAATGCTGTCGACGAGGCGCTCGGCGGGCACGGCGAGTCGATCGAGATCATCCTCCATGAGGACCATTCTGTGGAGGTGCGGGACACCGGCCGCGGCGTCCCGGTCGATGTCGAGCCCCGCACCGGACTGACCGGCGTCGAGGTCGTCTACACCAAGCTCCACGCCGGCGGGAAGTTCGGCGGCGGTTCCTACGCCGCCTCCGGCGGCCTGCACGGTGTCGGCGCGAGCGTCGTCAACGCCCTGTCCGGACGGCTCGACGTCGAGGTCGATCGTGGCGGCAAGGTCTATGCGATGAGCTTCCAGCGCGGCCAGCCCGGCGTGTTCGCCGACACCGACGGTCCGGACCCGACCTCGACCTTCACCCCGACAGAGGGCCCTGCTGATCTGCGCGTGGTGGGCAAGGCGAAGCGCGGCGTGACCGGCACCCGGGTGCGCTACTGGGCGGACCCGCAGATCTTCGTCAAGGGCTCCCACTTCTCGCTCGATGATCTGAACCGCCGCTCTCGCCAGACCGCCTTCCTGGTGCCCGGGCTGAAGCTCTCCGTCACCGATCACCGCCCCGAGGCGTCCCCGGACCAGCCGGCGACCCGTACCTACAAGTACGACGGCGGCATCAGCGAGTTCGTCGAGTACCTCGCCCAGGACCAGAAGATCACCGACGTGATCCGTCTGCAGGGCACCGGTGACTACACCGAGACGATCCCGGTGCTGGATGCCAAGGGCCACATGGTCTCCACCGATGTGGAGCGTTCCTGCGAGGTCGACATCGCTCTGCGCTGGGGAGCGGACTTCGACTCGACCCTGCGTTCCTTCGTGAACATCGTCGCCACGCCCAAGGGCGGCACCCACGTCACGGGCTTCGAGCAGGCGATGGTCAAGACCGTGCGCAAGCAGGTCGAGAACCAGGCGCGCCGCGTGAAGTTCAATGCCAAGAACGAGAAGATCGAGAAGGACGACACGCTCGCGGGCCTCACCGCCGTGGTCAGCGTCCGCATCGACGAGCCGCAGTTCGAGGGGCAGACGAAGGAGGTGCTCGGCACCCCCGCGATCCGGGCGATCGTCGCCAAGGTCGTCGAGGAGCGGCTCACCGCGTTCCTCACCTCGACCACGAAGGGCGAGAAGGAGCAGGCCAACCTGGTCATCGACAAGGTGGTCTCGGAGATGCGGGCCCGCATCGCCGCCCGCATGCACAAGGAGGTCTCCCGTCGCAAGAATGCGCTGGAGTCCTCCACCATGCCCACCAAGCTCGCGGACTGCCGCACCCATGACGTGGAGCGTTCCGAGCTGTTCATCGTCGAGGGAGACAGTGCGCTGGGCACCGCGAAGAACGCTCGCTCCTCCGAGCACCAGGCACTGCTGCCGATCCGCGGCAAGATCCTGAACACGCAGAAGGCGTCCGTCACGGACATGCTGAAGAACTCCGAGTGCGCGTCGATCATCCAGGTGATCGGGGCCGGCTCGGGTCGTTCTTTCGACCTTGATGCCGCCCGCTACGGCAAGATCATCATGATGACCGACGCGGATGTCGACGGCGCCCACATTCGTACCCTTCTGCTGACCCTGTTCCACCGCTACATGCGGCCGCTGGTCGAGGCGGGACGCGTCTACGCGGCGGTGCCGCCGCTGCACCGGGTGGAGATCATCCACGGCGGCAAGAAGAAGAATGAACTGATCTACACCTACTCCGAGGCGGAGCTGAACAAGCTGCTGAAGAACCTCGAGCGCCGTGGCAAGAGGTACAAGGAGCCGATCCAGCGTTACAAGGGCCTGGGGGAGATGGACGCCGATCAGCTCGCGGACACCACCATGGATCCGGGCCATCGCATGCTGCGCCGGGTGCGGATCGAGGACGCCGAGGCCGCCAGCGCCGTCTTCGAGCTGCTGATGGGCTCCGACGTCGCGCCGCGCAAGCAGTTCATCATCGAGGGAGCCGAAGAGCTCGATATGGAGAGGATCGACGCATGAGCCTCGCCGTTCGAGTCATTCCCTGCCTGGACGTCGACGCGGGACGCGTCGTCAAGGGCGTCAACTTCAAGGACTTGCGCGATGCCGGGGATCCGGTGGAGCTCGCCGCCCGCTACGGCGCCGAGGGCGCCGATGAGCTGACCTTCCTCGACGTCACCGCCTCCTCCGGGGGCCGGGACACCATGATCGAGGTGGTCCGGCGGACGGCGGAGCAGATCTTCATCCCGCTGACCGTCGGCGGGGGCGTGCGCTCGGTGGACGATGTCGACCAGCTGCTGCGCGCCGGCGCCGACAAGTGCGGGGTGAACACCGCCGCGATCACCCGCCCCGAGGTGATCTCCGAGATCTCCCGCCGCTTCGGCAATCAGGTGCTGGTGCTTTCGATCGACGCCCGCCGCGTCACTGAGGACACCCCCGAGGGCACTGCCCGCTCCGGCTCCGGCGTCGAGGTCACCACGCACGGCGGCAGGCGCGGGACCGGCATCGATGCGATCGCCTGGATCCGTGAGGTCACCGAACGCGGCGCCGGGGAGATCCTGCTGAACTCCATGGATGCCGACGGCACGAAGCAGGGCTTCGACCTCGAGCTGATCGGTCTCGCTCGCGAGGCGACGACCCTGCCGCTGATCGCCTCCGGCGGTGCGGGTACGCCCGAGGACTTCGCCCCTGCGGTCCACGCCGGCGCCGATGCGGTGCTGGCCGCGAGCGTCTTCCACTTCCAGCAGATGACGATCGCGGAGGCGAAGGCGGCGATGGCCGCCGACGGTCTCGCCGTGCGGTGACGGCCCCGCTGTCGATCGCGCCCCGTCGCGGTGCGCCGGGGCATCGGTCCCGCCGTCGGGTCGCACGGGCCGCACTCGCGGCGATCCTCGTGCTGCTGCTGCTGCTCGCGGCCGGCTGGCTGCTGTGGGACAACCGACGCCTGGACGTCACCGGCTACGACGTGACCGTCGCCTCGCTGCCGGCAAGCTCCGAGGGGCTGCGGATCGTGCAGATCTCCGACCTGCACGCCGCCGACTTCGGCACCTTCCAGGACCGGGTGCTGGCTGACACCGGAGCGGCCCGGCCGGATCTCATCGTGCTCACCGGGGACCTCATCGACCACCGGACCGCTGATCTGTCAGGGGTGCTGGAACTGGCCGCGCGGCTGGCCTCGATCGCCCCCACGTACCTCGTGCTCGGCAACCATGAGGCCGATTCACCGCGGCAGGACGAGCTGCTCGCCGGGCTCGAGGACCACGGCGTCGGGGTGCTGCGGGACGAGGCGGTGCAGGTGCGGATCGCGGGCTTCGACCTGACGCTGATCGGGCTCGACGATCCCCGCGTGCGGGCCGCCGCCGGCCTGCCCTCGCGCGATCCCTCCTCGCTGCTCGCGTCGCTCGCCCCGCCCGATGAGGAGACCACGATCCTGCTCGCGCACCGCCCCGAGCTGTTCGACAGCTACACGGGCGCGGGGATCGATCTGGTGCTGTCGGGGCACGCCCACGGCGGTCAGGTGCGGCTGCCGATCGTGGGCGGGCTCTACGCGCCGCACCAGGGGTGGCTGCCCGAGCTCAGCGAGGGTGTTCACGAGCGGGGCGACACCACCATGGTGATCAGTCGCGGTCTGGGCAACAGCATCGCCGGGGTGCGGGTGAACGACCCGCGCGAGCTGGTGGTGGTGGAGCTGCACAGCGCGGAATGAGACAGGGCACGCCATGACCATGATTCGTGCCTGTGCCTGTGCCTGTGCCTGTGCCTGTGCCTGTGCCTGTGCCTGTGCCGCGTGCTGAGAACTCGTGCCGAGAGGTACCCGCTGCAGGGATGTTGCGGAGCTATTCATCGACAGTATACCGAGTGTGTATAGTGTCGATATGAGCACCGCGCATGCCTTGCTGGGACTGCTGGATCGGTCACCGGCCTACGGCTACTCCCTCAAGCAGGACTTCGACCAGCTCCTCGCCCCGGAGAAGCCGCTGGCCTTCGGGCAGGTCTATTCCTCCCTGGCGAGGTTCGAACGGCAGGGATGGGCCGAGATCCTCACCGTCGAGAGCGGCTCCGGTCCCGAACGGAAGCTCTACGGCATCACCCCGGACGGCGTCACCGAGCTCGAGGCCTGGATCTCCACGCCGCAGGCCACCGGAGCCTTCGCCGCCTCCACCCTGTTCGTGCGGATCTCGATCGCCCTGCTCTCCGGGCGGGACGCCCAGGAGGTCCTCACCGCGCAGCGGGAGAGCCATATGGTGCGCATGCGGGAGCTGACCTCACGTCGTCGGGGCGCCGAGCCCGCACTGCTGCTGCAGCTGGACTATGAGCTCACCCATCTCGATGCCGACCTGCGCTGGATCCAGGAGGCCGGCCAGCGCCTCGACGCCCTGCGAACGCAATGGCAGGACATAGCCGGTGCGCGGTCCGATGAGACCGGGGACCGGCGATGACCGCCGCCTCCACGCGCCGGCAGCGTACAGGGAGGGCCACCGAGGCGGCGCCCGCCATCGACCTGCACGGTATCCGGGTCTCCTACGGGCACGACCCCGCGCTGCGCGGCATCGACCTGCAGATCGCCACCGGGGAGCAGGTCGCCGTGATGGGGCCGTCCGGATGCGGGAAGTCCACGCTGCTGCACGTGCTCGCCGGCGTGCTGGATGCGGATGAGGGCACACTCCAGGTGCTCGGCGAGGATCTCGGCGCACTCCGCGAGAAGGATCGCGCACAGCTCCGCCTGGATCGGATGGGCATGATCTTCCAGTTCGGCGATCTGATCGGCGAGCTCACCCTGGCCGAGAACCTCTCCCTCCCGCTGCAGCTGCTCGGCGGCAGGCCCCCGCGGATCCGCGCTGAGGTCGCATCGATGCTCGAACGCCTGGGGCTCGGTGAGGTCGCGGACCGCCGCGCCGCCCAGGTCTCCGGAGGCCAGGCGCAGCGCGCCGCCGTCGGCCGCTCGCTGATCCACCAGCCCGCCCTGCTGCTGGCCGACGAACCCACCGGCGCCCTGGACACGGTCGCCGCCGACACCGTGATGGACGCGCTGATGGAAACCGTCACGGAGCAGGCCACGACCCTGGTGGTCGTCACCCACGACAATCGCGTCGCCGCGCACCTGGACCGCCTGGTGAGCATGCGCGACGGGGAGCTGGTGGGCTGAGATGCTGCCGTCTCTGCGCCTCGGCCTCACCCTCGCGCTGCGCGCCACCGACCATGGCCGCTTCCGCGCACTGAGCGCCCTGCTGGTGTCCCTGATCGGCTGCGCGCTGCTGGTGGTGGTGCTGTCCCTGCTGGATGCGGCCCGGCCCCGCAGCCTCGCCCCCGGGATCGGTGCCACGGACGTGTTCGGGATGATCCTGCCGGGGATCGTGGCCCTGGCGATCGGACTGCCCGTGCTCGCCGCCGCCGCGGCGACCGGCCGCATGTCCGAGCAGGACAGATCCCGACGCACGGCCCGTCTGCACCTGCTCGGGATGCGTCGACGCGATCAGGTGCTGGTCGGCGTCGGGGAGAGCCTGCCGCCCGCGCTCCTCGGGGCGGCCGGAGGCCTCGCGAGCGGGGCGCTGCTGGTGCCCTGGGCCGGACGGGCGCTGTTGGGGATGAGCCCGGCGCCGAGCATCGCGGTGGTCTCCGTCGTTGTGGCCCTCGCGGTGCCGCTGTGCCTGATCGCCGGGACTGCGATGCCGGCTCGGCGCTCTGGTGCGGGGACGCTCGAGCGGGCTCGCGGTGAGGTCGCTCGCAGTCCCGGTCTCTGGCGGGCGGTGCTCCTGGTGGTCGGCCTGTCGATGCTGATCCTCAGCTGGAGCCTGCCGGGGCTCTCGAACCCCGTGCTCGTCGTGCTGTTCCTCGGCGGGGCTGGGCTGGCCGCGCTGGGCAGCATCCTGCTGCCCGCTCTGCTGGTGCGGCGCAGCGCCGACCTGCTGGTCCGGGCCGGCTCCCCGGTGACCGTCGTGGCGGGACGGCGACTGCAGTCACAGCCCGCCGTGCTCGGCAGGGTGCTCGGAGCCCTGGTGATCGGCGTCGTGGTGACGACCGCAGGGCAGGGACTGATCAGCGTCCTGTCCGCCACACCCGTCTACCAGGCCGGACGTCACTACCGCGATGTCGAGGCTGTCGCATCGGCGTTCCTCCCGGACCAGGCAGCCGTCACAGACCTGGAACGGGCACTGGATCAGGTCGGCGGAGCCCGGGAGGTCGCCGTCAGCACGGACGGCTTCGTCGTCGCTCCGGGCAGCACCCCGGGGGAAGAATCCTTCCGGGCGCTCGTGACCACCTGCGCGGATCTCCGCACCCTCCGACCGGAGGTGGAGGGCTGCCGAGATGATCGCGCGGCGTGGATCCCGGCCTCACGCGAGCTCGGCCTCGGGACACCGCCGCGGGGCACCGTGCATCTTTTCAGCACCGAGTACGACGAGAGCACCGGCGGGTTCGGGGACCCCGTGCTGCGGATCGAGGTCTCTGCGGACGAGCTCACCCGGGTTCCGGTCCCGGCATGGCAGGACACGGATCCGGCACCCACCCTGTTCGTCCCTCGGGAACTGCTCACCGAGGAGCAGTTCTCGCAGTTCGGCGGGGTGTACGCGACGATCACCGCGTCGCCGCGCCCCGACCTGCCTGCGGAGCTTCGGGCCGAGGGGATCGAGGCCCATAACGGCTGGACGGCGGAGGACTTCGCCCCGTACCAGGCCACCATCGACACCATCCGCCTGCTGAACCTCGTGGTCCTGGCCGTCGGCCTGGGTGCCTTCCTGCTCGGCACGGCTGACCTGGCGATGGGGCGCCGAGCGGAGCACGCCCGCCTCCGGCTGCTCGGCACCCCTGTGGGCGTGCTGCGCCGAGCGCACTGGCTCGAGGTGTCGCTGCCGCTGGTGGTCGGGGGAGGAGCGGCGCTCGCGATCGGGCAGCTGGTCGCCGTCGCCTTCGTCGAGACCGGGAACCGTGGCATGGACCCGGGCATGGTGACGCATCTCGGCGCGGAGAGCCTCACGGGACCCGCCCTCGCCGTCGCGGGCGGGGCGGTGGTGATCGCTGCAGCGACCTCGATCGGCATCGGTGCACCGCTGCGACCGGACCACATCCGTCGGGCCTGACCGCGCCCGCTGACCACCTGGCGCTGCACAGCCCGACGCAGCACGGTCCCGCCCGGAGCGATTCCGGACGGGCCGTGCTCGGGCCTCACCGCAGGTGGGAGAGTCCGGTGCCGAGCAGCGCGCGCTGGGTGAGCAGCTCGTGCTCATGACGCGCCTGCTGGATGGCCTGCTCGCGGCGGGCCTGGCGCACTGCGCGACGACGGGCGAGGAAGCCCCGCAGCAGGGCGTCGACGGCGTGGTCGTCGGCGACCTGCTCGAGGCGGCGCAGGCTGGTGTCGGCGCGGGACGACTCGCGGCTGGTGAGGGTGTCGATCGTGCTGGTGGTGTCCTCCGAGGTCCTGATGGTGCGGGTGGTGGTGGTCGGGCTTCGGGTGTCGAGGGTGAGGTGAACGGACATGGTGGGCTCCTGGAGGAGTGAGGCGTGAACGAGGATCCGGCACAACGCGGACAGCGGCTGTCTGCGAAACGTGCAGGAGCGTGCGCTCGCTGCCGACGGCGTCCTCGGGCGGGAGGCCGTCGTGCGGCGAGAGCTGGTGTCAGGGACGCCGGCGGCGTGGCCGCGGCGGGGCGCGGAGCGGTCTGCTCCGTCAGCCGGCCATGGGGGCGTCGTGCTCAGCGGTGCTGCGGCCCCCATCGCCCGCTCGCTGAGCCACAGGATTCCCGTGATGCCGGATGGGGGATGCGGCGAGGCCGAGCGACGATGCGGCCGTGCCGGCCGAGGTCGTGATCGGGGTCGTGTGCATCTCCATACGCACAGTCCACCACCTGGCCCGGGCAGGCACAACTGAATACTCTTCGGGCCGAGATGGGGCGCGCCGGGGCAGATCCTGGCGCGACGACGAGGACCCGGCCGCCCGTGAGGGGTGACCGGGTCCGGGTCGCAGTCCCCGCCGCGCGGGGCGCGGGTCAGCGCTCGATGCGGTAGCTGACGCCGATGCTGTGGGACTCCCCGGGCGCGAGGGCCACGAAGCCGTCCTTGGCGACGGCCGGTTCGATGCACACGAACTCGGGCCAGGCCGTGTCGGGGATGTCCGCCATGCCCCTCGCGAGCTCGTCCCAGGGATTCCACACCACGGTCTTCGCCGTCCCGCGCGGGGTCGAGACGAGGCGGCGCGCGTTCTTCTCGTCGAGGACCGTCACCGCGGCGGTGGAGGCCACGACGCGGTCCGTGGAGCCGGTCAGGCGCCACGGCTGCTCCGGCATGACGTCGGGGGTCAGGCCGCGGGTGTTGTCGAGGAAGTCCGCGCCCTCCAGTCCGGAGATCTCGATCTCCCGCACGTCGCCGACGGCGAGGTAGGTGTGCAGCGCCGCCTCCAGCTCGAGAGGACGGGGTCCGGCGGTGATCGTGAGGTCCACGGACAGCTCGGCACCGAGACGGAAGCGGGCGGTCGCGGACAGCGCTGTGACGTCCTCGGGCGTCCGCAGCGTCAGCACCACGTCCTCGCCCTCGCGCTGGGCACCGGCAGGCTCCCAGCGGATGTTCCGCAGCCAGCCGTGCTTGACCTCCATCGCCAGGTCGCGGCCCGGTCCGAACCAGGGACCGATCAGCGGGATCCCGCCGCGCACCGCCTCGCGCTCTCCGAAGGCGGAATCCGGGCTGAGCCACAGCAGATCCGCCTGCCCGGCAGGGATCCAGCTGATCAGGTGCGCGCCGTCGAGGAGCAGCTCGGCGGTGGCGGCCGGAGTCTCGACCAGTAGCGCCGGGGTCCCGTGGGACTCGCCGAGGCGGACCCCCTCGGGAAGCGGGAAGAACGGATCGTCAGCAGCGGGGGAGAGGTTCATGCGCCCATCGTCCCACGCCGGGCGGGACCGGAGCCGGAGGAGGTCACTGCGCGATCAGCCCCCCGACGTGACCGTCAGCCGACGGCGGCGATCGGCACGGCCACCGGCGTGCCCGAGCCGTCCCGGCGCCCCGTCGGCTCCGGCAGATCGATCGGCTGACCCGCCTCCGAGGAAGCGCGTGCCGGATGCGGCACCACCCACGCGCCGATCAGCGCGTCCTCGCCGCGCAGGAAGCGATGGCAGCGCATCCCGGCCGTGGCACGGCCCTTGGCAGGGAACTCGGTGAGCGCGGAGACCTTCAGCGAGCCGGTCTGCAGCAGCGGCAGGGTGCCCGAGCTGCCGGCGACCGTGACCACGTCGGCCGGAGCGGTCACATCGATCGCACCGAAGGACACCACCCGGTCGCCGGCTGCGAGCTTGATGCCCGCCACGCCGCCGGCGGTGCGGCCCTGGGGACGGACCCCGGAGGCGGGGAAGCGGAGCAGCTGCGCCTCAGCGGTGACGAACACCAGGTCGAGGTCCTCGTCCTGTTCGAGGTCCTCGACCCCGACCACGGTGTCGCCGTCCTTCAGGGAGATGATCTCGAAGCCGTCGGAGCGGGGGAAGTCGAGCTGGACCCGTTTGACCACGCCCTGCGCCGTCCCCAGCGCGATCGCCCCACCGCGGGCGATGTCCGCCTCGGCCAGCCGGATCAGGCCCAGGGCCCGCTCCTCGCGCTCGAGGTCGACGAGGTCCGTCAGTCGGGTGCCTCCGGCCAGCGAGGGCGCACCGGCGGTCGGCGCGAGCGAGGGCAGGTCCACGACGGACAGCCGCAGCACACGGCCCCGATCGGTGACCACGCCGACGGTCGAACGGGTGGTGGAGAAGGCGTCGGAGACGATCACGTCATGCGCCCCACGCGGCCCCTCGCGCTGCAGCGGCTCGTTCCCGGTGACCCGCGCGATCAGCCCGGTCCCGGTCAGCAGCACGCGGCACGGCTCGTCGGCCACCTCGAGGGAGGCGCCGGAGGTCACGGCCGGCTTCTCGGCGGCCTCCAGCAGCACGGTGCGGCGGGAATCGCCGTGCTCGGCGGCCACGGCGGCGAGCTCGGAGGAGACCAGCGCGCGCAGCACCGTCTCGGATCCCAGGATCTCCTCGAGCTGCTCGATCTCCCGGCGCAGATCATCGCGCTCGGCCTCGAGATCGATCTGGGAGAACTTCGTCAGGCGGCGCAGCCGCAGCTCGAGGATGTACTCGGCCTGCACCTCGGAGAGGTCGAAGACCGTCATCAGGCGCGTGCGCGCGGTCTCGGCGTCCTCGCTCTGGCGCACGATCTGGATGACCTCGTCGATGTCGAGGATCGCCAGCAGCAGGCCCTCCACCAGGTGCAGGCGCGCCGTGCGCTTGGCCAGGCGGTGCTCGGTGCGCCGGCGCACCACCTTCAGCCGGTGGTCGACGAACACCTCCAGCAGCTGCTTCAGCCCCAGGGTGCGCGGCTGGCCCTCGACCAGCGCCACGTTGTTGATGCCGAAGGACTCCTCCAGCGGCGTGTACTTGTACAGCTGCTGCAGCACGGCCTCGGGATCGAAGCCGGACTTGATCGTGAGCACCAGGCGCAGGCCGTGGTGGCGGTCGGTGAGGTCCTGGTAGTCGGTGATGCCGGTGACCCGCTTGGCCTGGACCGCGTCACGCAGCTTCTCGGCCAGCCGCTCGGGACCCACCTGGTAGGGCAGCTCGGTGACCACGATGCCCTTGCGGCGGGAGGTGACGTTCTCGATCCGGGTGGTGGCCCGCATCTTGAAGGAGCCGCGCCCGGTGCGGTACGCGTCCCGGATGCCTTCCAGGCCCACGATCCGCCCCCCGGTGGGCAGGTCCGGGCCGGGCACGAAGCGCATCAGCTCCTCGAGCGCCGCCTCGGGGTGGTCGATCAGGTGCCGGGCCGCGGCGACGGTCTCGACCAGGTTGTGGGGGGCCATGTTCGTGGCCATGCCGACAGCGATCCCCGAGGCCCCGTTCACCAGCAGGTTCGGGTACTGGGCGGGCAGCACCTCCGGCTGCAGCAGCTGGTTGTCGTAGTTGGGGATCATGTCCACGACGTCCTCGTCCATCGAGTCCGTCATCAGCAGCGCGGCCTTGGCCAGCCGGGCCTCGGTGTAGCGCGGCGCGGCCGGGCCGTTGTCCAGGGAGCCGAAGTTGCCGTGGCCGTCCACCAGCGGCATGCGCATGTTGAAGCTCTGCGCCATGCGCACCAGCGCGTCGTAGATCGCCGTGTCGCCGTGGGGGTGGAGCTTTCCCATCACCTCGCCGACCACGCGCTGGCTCTTCACATGGCCCTTCTCGGGACGCAGCCCCATCTCGGCCATCATGTACAGGATGCGCCGCTGTACAGGCTTGAGGCCGTCGCGGGCGTCCGGCAGCGCCCGGGAATAGATCACGGAGTACGCGTACTCGAGGAACGAGGTCTCCATCTCACTGGTGACGTCGATGTCGACGATGGTCTCCTCGACAGCCTCGTCTCCGGACGGCGGGGTGGTGCTGCGTGATCGGGCCATGCACGACATCATGGCGCATGACCGGCCACGATCCCGGGAACCCGGGCCCGGGGAGGACGTGAATCCCGTCAACTCCGTCCGCTCTGCGGGGTCGACGTTAGGATCGCCCCATGGCGGACAGACGAGACGGCCTGCGCTCCCTGCGCCGTCGCACCCGGGGTGACGAAGGGACCGAGCCCGCCTACCCGGCGCACTGGGAGGCCGACATCGCGCTGGGCGACGGGTCCGCCGCCCATCTGCGCCCGATCCGACCCGCGGACGATGACGCCCTGCAGAACTTCCACCAGCGCCAGTCCGAGCACTCGCGCTACCTGCGGTTCTTCGCCCCGATGCCACGGCTCTCCGCCCGGGACCTCGCCCGCTTCACGAACGTCGACCACGTGGACCGGGTCGCCTTCATCGTGCTGGTGGGGCAGGACATCATCGCCGTCGGCCGCTATGACCGGATCTTGCCGCACACGGCCGAGGTGGCCTTCAACGTCTCCGATTCCCGCCAGGGCACGGGGCTCGCCTCCGTGCTGCTGGAGCACCTCGCCGCCGCCGCCCGCGAGCGCGGCATCAACGAGTTCACCGCCGAGGTGCTGCCACAGAACGCGAAGATGATCAAGGTCTTCACCGAGACCGGCTTCGACGTGGCCCGCACCCTGGATGACGGCGTCGTGATGGTCTCCTTCCGCATCGACCCCACCGCCCGCTCGCTCGCCGTGATGGCCGAGCGCGAGCATCGCGCCGAGTCCCGGGCGATGGAGCGGCTCCTGAACCCTCGCTCCGTGCTGCTGATCGGCGTCTCCTCCCGCGCCGACTCGACCGGGGGGCGTTTCCTCACCGCGCTCGAGGACTCCGAATACAGCGGCACCGTCCACCTCGTGGCCCGTGAGGCCCTCGAGCTGCGCGGCCACCGCACCTGGGCGCGGGTGGCGGATGTCCCCGGCACCGTCGACCTGGCCGTCATCGCGCTGCGTCCCGAGGCCTGCCTGGAGGCCATCGAAGAGTGCGCCGCGATCGGGGTGCACAACGTCGTGATCCCCACCGAGGGGTTCTCCGACAGCCACGAGGGCCGCCGCCTGCAGCGGGAGCTGGTGGCCCGGGTACGCCGGCACGGGATGCGCCTGCTGGGACCCGGTTCCCTCGGCTTCCTGCGCACCGGCGAGGACCCGATCAGCCTCTCCCTCTCCCCGCGGATGCCCCGGCCCGGGCCGGTCGCGCTCGCCGGACAGTCCAGTGCACTCTCGGCCATGCTGCTGGCAGGCACCGATGCCCGCGGTATCGGCGTGCACGAGTTCGTGGGGGCCGGCAACCGGGCAGACGTCTCCCTGAACGACACCCTCCAGCACTGGGAGGACGACGAGCAGATCGGCGTCATCGGCCTCGCCCTGGAATCCATGGGCAACCCGCGCAAGTTCACCCGGATCGCTCGTCGGCTCACTCGCACCACGCCGCTGATCGTGCTGCGACCTCCGGGCAGCGAGTCCCATCGCCCGCCCGGGCACGACGTACGGACCTCGACCCTGCCGCGCCGCGCCCTGGACCAGGTGCTCGAGTCCGCCGGAGTGGTGCAGGCCAGGGGAGTGGACCATCTCCTGGACGTGGTCGACGCCCTCGGCCGGCAGGGGGTTCCGCTCGGCCCCCGGGTGGGCCTGCTCTCGAACACCGCCGCGCTCGGCGCCTCCCTGCGCGGAGCGGCTGATCAGGCCGGTCTGGACGTGGTCGCCGACAACCACAGCGTCCCGCTCTCGCCCGACGTGCGACTGATCCAGCGCGCCTTCACCACGATGGCCGCCCCCGGCCATGTCGACCTGGTGATCGCCGGCATCCTGGATCCGCTCACCGGAGACGCCGCCGAGGTGCTGCGACAGATGGCGATCGTGGCACGGCACTCCGAGGTGGTGCTGCTGGTCTGCCTGGTCTCCTCCACCGAGCGCTTCGGCGCGGTGCAGGCGGCGGTGCGTGAGGACGGCTCGCTGCCACCGGTCCACGCCACCCCGTACGCCGTCGCCCGCGCGGCGGCCGGGATGCAGGCGGCCTCCCTGCGCCCGCGGGCCGACGACGAGGCCCCCGCACATCGTGAGGACGTCGACCGCGCCGCCGCCCGGGCCGTGGTGGAGCGCTGGCGCGCCGGTGTGGGGACCGTGGACGGGGACCTCAGCATCGAGGACACCCATGACCTGCTCGCCGCCTACGGGATCGGCCTGCTGCCCACCCGGCCGATCCGCGACGTGGAGGACGCCCTGACCCAGGCCGCCGCGATCGGGTACCCGATCGCGCTCAAGAGCACCGACCCCGAGCTGCGCCATCGTGCGGACCTCGGAGGCGTGCGCCTGGACATCCCGGACGCCGTCCAGCTGCGTCACGCCGTGGAGGGCATGCGGCGGGATCTGTCCTACTCGAGCGCCCCTCTGGAGGTGCAGGCCATGGCCCCGGCCGGGGTGCCGATGGTGGCGCGCAGCGTCGAGGACCCCTCGCTCGGCCCGGTGGTGTCCCTGTCGGTCGCCGGGGACGCCACCGATCTGCTCGACGACATCGCCTACGCGATCCCGCCGTTCAGCGAGAGCGGGGCGGCGCGCCTGGTGGACACCCCGGCCTCCGCGATCAAGCTGCGCGGCACCCGCGGACTGCCACCCGCCGACCGGGAGGCGCTCGCCGACCTGGTGGTCCGCATCGGGCTGCTCGCGGAGGATCTTCCGGAGCTCGCCTCCCTCGAGCTGTACCCGGTGCTGGTCGCGCAGCACGGCCTCACGGTGCTCGGGGCACGGACTCGGCTCGCCCCCGCACCCAACCGCACCGACAGTGCGCGCCGCACCCTGTCCGGTCCCCCCGGTGCCTGAGTGGAGCCGCGGGGCGGCCAAGGACCCACCCGGCAGTGCCCGTCATGGGACAATGCCGGGATGACCACAGCTCTTCCCGCCGACCTCCTGACGGAACTCGAGACCGCCGGCTACTTCCCGCAGACGGCGGCACACAGCCTGGAGCGTCTGCTGCGCAGCACGCGTCCCGTCGCCCATCTGGTGCGGCCCGAGACCACCTTCGACGGCCCCGAGGTGCGCCGCCATCTCACCGTCGTGGTCCTCACCGCCACTCACCTGCTGATCACCCATCTCGACGATGATCCGGCGGACGCGCTCAATCCCAGCCAGGTGGTCTCCACGACCGAGCGGATCCGGTTGCGGGTCATCACGTCCACCGGCCTCTCGCAGGTCTTCGACACCGACGGCACGGGGAGCCCGGGCACGGAGGCGGAGATCACCCTCGGGGTCAGCTGGAACGGGAGCCGGCGGGTGGATCTCGAACGCGCCGTCTGCGAGGACCCGAACTGCCAGATCGACCACGGATACTCCGGGACCATCGCACCCTCGGACCTCGCGCTGCGGGTCTCGGCCCTGGCTGATGGCGCCGATGCGGTGGATGCGGCGCTGGACTTCCACGACCGCCTGGTCGACGCGATCGACGCGGCAGGATCCTGACCGGTGCACGACCCCCGTACGGCCCGCCGCCGATGACCCCGCCCGAGAGCCTGGACGGCTGGCCCGCGGACCTGCTGCCCCCGCCGTTCGCCGGGACGGAGCACCCGGGGCTGCTGGACGTCATCCCACCCCTGCTCGAGCATCCCCGGCCCGGACGCGATCTCGTGGTGCTCCTGGACGGGGTGGGAGCGGAGCTGCTCGCCGAGCACCGCGCGCTGACGCCCACGCTGCGGCGGGCGGAGTCGCAGATCTCGCGCGTGCGCACCGTCGCCCCGGCGACCACCTCGAGCGCGATGGTCTCCCTGCACACCGGGCAGCCCCCGCTGCTGCACGGCGTGCTGGGCTACCTCACCCGCGACCCGCGCACCGGGCGCAGCCTCAACCAGCTCACCGGCGCCCCGGGCACCGACCCCCACCAGTGGATGCCGCTGCCCACCCCGGTCGAGCACGGGAGCCGCCGGGCCGTGCAGGTGGCCCCCGCCAAGCACGCCGGCTCCCACCTCAGCGGGGTCGCGTTCCGCGGCTGGGAGTTCCTCGGCCACGGCCGCGGCGACCGGGTCGAGGCGGTGCGCACGGCCCTGCACCGGGCGGGACCGGACGGACTGGTCCACCTCCACGTCGACGACGTCGACCACGCAGGGCACCGGCACGGCGTCGACTCGGAGCGGTGGCGGACGGCGCTGGCCGAGGTCGACTCCCTGGTCGGCACCCTGCTGCGCCGGCTGCCGCGAGGCACTCGCCTCCACGTCACGGCTGACCACGGGATGGTCGACACGTCCCCGGAGCACACCATCGATCTCGCCGCTCACCCGCAGCTGCTGCGCCTGATCGACGAGGTCGCGGGCGAGGCACGAACCCTCGCCCTGCACGCCGTGCCGGGGGAGGGGGTCGAGGAGGAGCTCGCGGAGGGGCTCAGGGCGCTGCTCGGCGAGCGGGCGCTGGTGTTCCGCCGAGCGCAGGTTCTCGCTGCGGGCCTGCTGGGTCCGGTCGGCACCGCGGTGTCCGAACGGGTCGCGGGCCGACTCCCGGACGTGCTGGTGCTCACCCGGGGGCGCTGGAGCATCGACGACTTCTCCCGCCGCCCCGACACTGCGCGCCGGATGATCGGGGTCCACGGATCGCTGACCTCGGCAGAGGCCTGGGTGCCGCTGCTGCGCACCGAGATCTGACTCCAGCGGAGGAGTCGACCCGGGGCGGAGGTGCCGAGGCGCGCCGCCGCGCGAGGCGGCTCAGTCGTGCTTCGAGCCGAAGACGATCTCGTCCCAGCTGGGCATCGAGGCCCGCTTGCTGCGGGGCCGGGACTTCTTCGCCGGCTTCGGCTGCTCGGGCTCATCCGTCTCCGTGGCACTCTTCGCCGACGGAACGTCCGCGGAGGAGGGCTCGTCGAAGCCCGGCAGCGGGGTGAGATCCACGGTGTCCTGGTAGCTGATCTGCCCAGCGGAGCCGGAGGTGTTCTCCGACTCGTCCGGAACGTCCGAGGTCTCCGCGGTCGGCGGCTGGGAGGACGGGGCGGTCCGGAGGTCGTCGGTGCTCTCCACGTCGACGGTGGCCGGGTCCAGCGACGCGGAGTCGAGCTCCTCGAAGGTCTCGCTCCCGCCGGCACCGGACGAGTGCTCGAGCGCGGCCTCGCGGTCCGGGTCGGGCACGTCCTGGCCCTCGACATCGGCGGGCCCGTCCTCGGCGGTGTCGGAGTGTCCGAAGACGCCCTCGCGGCGCTCCTGCCCGTCGTCCGTCCCGTGGACGGAGTCCTCCTCGCTCGCTCCCGTGGGCTGCTGGTCCGCAGCGGCGGGCTCCGTGTCCTCGAGCCCGGACCAGACGGTGTCGGAGTCCTCGGGGCGCGGCACGGAGCGCAGGCCCCGGCGGGCGTTGAGCGCATCGAGATCGTCGTCGTCGATCACCGAGGGGTGCTGGTCGGGGACGGGTTGCCGCGGGGGCCAGGCGCGGGCGCGCGGGGTCGACGCGGGCGAGCCTTCCAGGGAGCCGTCGGCCTCGAGGTCGTAGACGGCGCTCTTGACGGCCTGGAGCCGTCCTCGACCACGAGCGGGCTCCGGCGGGGCGTCCTCGTCGCTGATCCAACGGGCCTCGTCGTCCACCGGCGAGACCGAGCGGTTGTCGAGGTCGGCGACCCAGTGAGCCTGACGGGTGCGGCCGCCGGCGGAGAAGGTCAGCTCAAGGGTCCAGGTGCCGTCCTGGCGACGCCAGGCGTCCCACGCGATCTCTCCGGTCGCTTCCCGGGCGGCGAGCCGCTCGGAGACGACATCGTGCAGGCTCGGGCCACCGCGGCCGACGGGGAAGATGCGGGCGCGCTCTGCGGTCCATTCGCGCTCGGCGAGGACGGGGCCCTCGTAGCGGCGCACGTGCTCCAACGGGATCTCGGAGGCTTCCGCGATGTCCTCCGCGCTGCGACCGGAGCGGAGCATCGCCTGGATCTCACGCGGGCGCAGCGGCGCGGCGTCGACGGCCTGGATCATGTTCAGCGCCGGCCGGTCCGAGCGCACCGCGGCGCGCAGGGCCTTGTCGATGCGCAGCGTGTACCGCTCGCCATCGGAGTCGACCAGGAGCACATGTTCTCCGTCGTCATGGATCCCGTCGAGTTCGAGCTCGCGCATCGTCGTCCTCTCCGTCGGAGCCTGGTCGCTGGCGTGCAGACGTGTTGCGTGTGTGCAGAAGTCTAGGCCGTGACCATATCGTGCGGGGCACCTTCGCGTCCGCTCCTGAGGTCCGCATCGGCGGCGTGTTGCCATCTCTTGCGGACACGGTGTTGTAGGTCGCAGATCGCTCTGCAATAATGCCGCCGCATTCAGCGTTGACAGCGGCGCCGCCGCACTGCGGCCCGCGAGGACACCCCCGGCGCGGATTTGCCCCAGGACCCCCGGTCGGATCTTCCGACGACTACCAGGAACGGACCGTTGATGGCCACTGATTACGACGCCCCGCGCAAGAACGACGACGAATCGAATGACGACTCCATCGAGGAGCTGAAGGGTCGTCGGAGCGAGGCCGCCACGCCCACCGTCGACGAGGACGAGGCCGAGGCCGCGGACTCCTACGAGCTCCCCGGGGCCGATCTCTCCGGCGAGGAGCTCTCGGTGCGCGTGCTGCCCCGGCAGGCGGACGAGTTCACCTGCGCCAGCTGCTTCCTCGTCAAGCACCGCAGCCAGATCGATCACGTCGAGGGAACGCTCATCATCTGCAAGGAGTGCGCGGCGGCCTGATCCCCGGATTCCGCAGCGCAGTACAGCGGCACCGCACCCGGTGGGGGTGCGGTGCCGCTGTCCCTGTGCGGGGCCCTCGTGACGCGAGGTCAGCTGCCCTGCTTCCCCTGCTTCTCCTGCATCGACTGTGCGGTGCGCAGGGCCAGGGCGAGATCGTCCGGGCGGCGGGTCGAGGCGACCCATGCCGTGGTGGGGTCCTGCGGATCGAGCACCTCGACCCGCAGGCCGGTGCGCGTCCAGCCGCGAATGCAGTGGTGCGCCAAGGGCTCGAAGTCCTGTCCGATGGTCAGCGCCCACTCCTGGCCGCGCAGGGCGACCGGCTCGCCGAGCAGCGCCACCTCGATCTGGGCGCGGCCCAGATGGAACCGGCCGCCGGTGACCTCGAGCACGGGGGAGTACTGCACGACCAGCACGAGCGCCGCGATGATCGCGACCGCCGCGAACACGATCGCGACCGTGAGGTTCAGCGGCACCAGGATCAGGCCCAGCGCCCCGCCCACGAACACGGCGGTGATCCACACTCCCGGGCCCGGGAGCAGACGCTCGTGGAACAAAGCGGCATCCTGAGCGGCGGCGACGCCGTCCTGGGGAGGAGTCGGGGACGCGGGCTCGGCGGAGTGATCGGCTGCTGCGGGCATGCACCGATGGTCTCACGCACCGCCTGAGGATCCGTTCGGCGACCCTGCGCCCGGGAATCTCCGAGGCGGCTGGATGCCACCGCGCACAGACGACATACTCTGGGGCCATGCCTGTCGACCACGCTGACACCCTGCCGGAGGGCACGGACCCCGCGCCCGCTCCCGATGCGCCCGCCCTGCGGATCCGCCGCAGCGAGGCGGTGCCCATGCCCCAGCGCGCACACCCCGACGATGCCGGCCTGGATCTGGCCAGTGCGGAGGAGATCATGATCCCCGCCGGCGGACGGGCCCTGGTGGACACCGGCCTCGCCCTCGCGCTGCCGGCCGGGACCGTGGGTCTGGTGTGCCCGCGCTCGGGCCTCGCCGCCCGTCACGGCATCACCGTGCTCAACGGCCCCGGTATCGTGGATGCCGGCTACCGGGGGCCGATCAAGGTCTCCCTGCACAACACGGATCTGTCGGAGCCCTTCACCCTGCACGTCGGGGATCGCATCGCCCAGCTGGTGGTGGTGCCTGTCCTCGCCCCGCGGCTGGACGAGGTCGAGGATCTGGACGAGACCGCTCGGGCCGGCGCCGGCTTCGGCTCCAGCGGCGGCTTCGGTGGGGGCGGCGCCCCGGCCGGAACCCACGAGACCACGGAGGGATGACCAT
The DNA here is from genome assembly GCA_030457675.1 of Brachybacterium sp. Taxonomy (GTDB): domain Bacteria; phylum Actinomycetota; class Actinomycetes; order Actinomycetales; family Dermabacteraceae; genus Brachybacterium. The sequence goes on from JAKDUN010000005.1 coordinate 19,893, forward strand.
GGGACTGTTCTCCCGCAAGAAGCGGAACCAGGCCGAGGAGGTCGAGGCGGCTGAATCGACTGAATCGACTGAATCGACTGAATCGACGGGGACAGTCGAGGAGGTGGACCAGCTCGACCCCCGCGACGGGCGCGAGCTCGAGGAGCCAGAGGAGCTGTCGGAGCAGGACGACGACAGCGAGCCGCAGGAGGCCGCGGCCGAGTCGGAGGAGTCCGACGAGGAGGCGGAGGACGACTCCGCAGAGGTCCCTCGCGGCGAGCATCTCGAGGACGGCCCCTACGACGAGGCCGATGCCCCGGATGAGGACCGCATCGACCTGGGCGGTCTGCAGGTCCCCACCGTCGACGGCATGGAGCTGCGGATGGAGGTCGATCAGCGCAGTGGCGCGGTCACCGGCGCGAACCTCGTCCTGGGAGGATCCTCGCTGCAGGTCCAGGCGTTCGCGGCTCCGAAGACCCGAGGACTGTGGGAGGACGTGCGCCGTTCTCTGCGTGACTCCGTGGTCTCCCAGGGCGGCACTGCGGAGACGCGCTCCGGGGCCTTCGGCACGGAGCTGATCACCCGGCTGCCGGTCAAGCGGGCCGATGGCCGCACCGGCTACCGTCCGGCACGATTCATCGGCGTCGACGGCCGACGCTGGTTCCTCCGCGCGATCCTCACCGGCAAGGCGCTCGGCGACCCCGAGCAGTCGCGCCGCTTCGAGACCCTGGTCTCGCGCCTGGTCGTGGTGCGCGGCACCGGCGCCATGGCCCCGCAGGAGCTGATCGGGCTGCACCTGCCCGGGGAACGGCCCGGTCTGGACCAGATCCGCTCCGGACCGCTGGACCCGCTGGCCCGCGGCCCCGAGATCACTGAGGTCGGATGAGCCCGGCGGCGGACGATCCGATCCCCTCGCGGCAGGTGCCGTCACAGGAGCCGGTCCCGGCACAGGATTCCCCCTCGGCGCGGCAGCCGGAGTCCTCGCCGGGCTCAGCCCCGACCGCCCGGACCGGCCCGACCGGCCCGACCGCGGACGAAGACCGGCGCAGCGGGCTGGGCGCAGTCCTGCAGGAGGAGGAGTTCTCGGTGGCCGAGGCCATCGGCGGGCCGCGCGGCATCATCGAATCGGTGCTGCCCACGCTCCTGTTCGTCGTGCTCTTCGTGACCATCCGCTCGGTGACGATCGCCGCCGTGGCCGCGACCGCGGTCGTGGCGGTGCTGCTGGTCGCCCGCATCGTCCAGCGCCAGAGCGTCAGCACCGTGCTCGGGGGTCTGGTCGCCGCTGCGCTCGGCGCGGTGCTCGCGATCCGCTCCGGTGAGGGCTCGGACTTCTACTGGCCCGGCATCGTCACCAATGCGGTCGCACTGCTGGTGCTGCTGGCCTCGCTCGCCCTCCGCCGCCCCTTGGTGGGACTGCTGGTGGGCCTGCTGGACCCACGGGTGAAGAACTGGGCCGAGGAGCCCGACGCCCGGCGGGTCTACACCCGCGCGACCCTGCTGTTCGTGCTGCTCTATGCCGCGAAGCTCGCCGTCCAGCTGCCGCTGCTGCTGACCGGGCAGGTGGCGGCGCTCGGCGCCGCGAAGATCGCCATGGGGCTGCCGGCCTTTGCCCTCATCGTCTACCTGGTCTGGCTCATGCATCGCGGCCTCCTGGCCCGTCGCGACCGCGACTGATCACCCTGCGCGCGCGGCGGCAGTGTCGCGCGAGGGCGGGGGCGGAGCCCGGAGCGCCGGGTGCGCGAGGACTGTCCACCCGATGAGACAATGACGACGAGGATCCCGGGAGCAGGCACCTGCTGCCGGTCCCACCATCTGTACGAGCAGCCACGGTCCGCGTCGTCCCCGACACGGATGGGAAGGGAGTGTCCGATGAGCCCGGATGCCGACCGCATGCCGAGCGACGCCCTCGGCGATCGCCTCCTCACCCTCACCGTCGGCCCTCCCGCTGCCGGGGGCACCTTCGTGGCCCGCCACGAGGGCCGGGTCGTGTTCGTGCGCGGCACCACGCCGGGGGAGACCGTCACCGCCCGTCTGCTCGAGGACCCGCGAGAGAAGCGGGACGCCCGCTTCTGGCGGGCCGAGGCGCTGGACGTGCTCGAGGCCGGTGTCGACCGCGTCCCCACCGTCTGGGAGGACGCCGGGGTCGACGGCGTCGGCGGGGCGGAATGGGCGCACATCGCCCTGCCGGCGCAGCGCCGGATCGCCAGCGAGGTCATGCAGGAGCTGCTGCGCCGCGCCGGGGTGGCCAGCTACCCGATCGAACAGGTGCAGGTCGAGCCCGCACCGCACGATGCCGACGGCCTGGCCTGGCGCACCCGCGTCCGCTACGCCGTCGACGCCGAGGGACGGGTCGGGATGCGCGGCTGGCGCTCCCATGCGGTGCGCCCGGTGGGCGAGGATCCGCTGTCCGCCCAGAGCATCCGCGATCTGCGGCTGGGGGAGTGGACCGCACCTGCGGGCACCGAGGCGATCGATGCCGTGGCACCGTCCGCCGGACCCGCCTCGGTGGTGCTGATCGGGCGCGAGCTGGACCCCGATGCCGTGGCGATCCCGGAGTCCTGGGGCGAGGCGGACGTCGCGGTGCGCACCGCGCAGGAGATGGTCACGCTGCGCGGCGACGGCACGGTCCACGAGCGCGTGGGGGAACGGATGTTCACCGTCGGCGCCACCGGTTTCTGGCAGTCGCACCGGCGAGCCGCCGAGCTGCTCACCGACGTCGTCTCCACGACGCTGCGAGCCCCCCGCGGAGGCAGCGCCTGGGACCTCTACGGCGGCGTGGGCCTCTTCGCCGCGGTGGCCGCCGAGCAGGTGGGTCCGGACGGGTCCGTGGTCACGGTCGAGGGCAACCGACGCGCCTCCCAGCTCGCTGCCGAGAACCTCGAGGACATGCCGCAGACCGCCACCGCCACCGCCGACGTCACGGACTGGGTCCGCGCTCGGCGCGGAGGCGTCGACGCGGTCGTGCTGGACCCGCCCCGCAACGGTGCCGGCACCGAGCTGATGGACCTGCTCGCCAAGGCGGTGCGACAGCGGATCGTGTATGTCTCCTGCGAGCCCTCCACTCTCGCCCGCGACCTGGCCGCGATCGAGAAGCACGGTTGGCGGATCGCTGACCTGCGCGCCTTCGACCTCTTCCCGCACACCCATCACATCGAGTCCGTCGCCGTCCTCGAGCGCACGGCGAGCTGACCCCCGTAGTGCGCGGCGCAGGGCTGCCTGAACGCAGGGCCGGCGGGCCGCGCACCGGCGGCAGCTGACAGCCTGTCAGGACACGAGGGCGCGTCGTGGTATTATTTATCTTGACTTCAAGATAACTGTCGGGGTTCGCCCGACCGACCCTCCCGCGACCTGCGCCGGCATTCGTCCGGGGCGAGGTGAGCAATCGTCTGCTTCCCGCGGCCGACGCGCCTACGATGGAGGGGTCACCTCAACACCAAAGGAGTTCGCCTGATGAGCACTGTCGACTCATTCGCCGCGAAACAGGATCTCACCGTCGGCGGTACCGACTACGAGATCTACGCGCTCGACGCCGTGGAGGGCGCCGACAAGCTTCCCTACAGCCTGAAGATCCTGCTCGAGAACCTGCTGCGCACCGAGGACGGTGCGAACATCACCGCCGATCACGTGCGTGCCCTGGCGGGCTGGGACCCCGAGGCCGATCCGTCGGTCGAGATCCAGTTCACCCCCGGCCGCGTGATCATGCAGGACTTCACCGGCGTGCCCTGCGTCGTCGACCTCGCCACCATGCGTGAGGCCATGCAGGACCTCGGCGGCGATCCGGAGAAGATCAACCCGCTCGCCCCGGCCGAGATGGTCATCGACCACTCCGTGATGATCGACGTGGCCGGCCGCCTGGACGCGCTCGAGAAGAACATGGAGCTCGAGTACGAGCGCAACCGCGAGCGCTACCAGTTCCTGCGCTGGGGCCAGACCGCCTTCGACGACTTCAAGGTCGTCCCCCCGGGCACCGGCATCGTCCACCAGGTCAACATCGAGTATCTGGCCCGCACCGTCATGACCCGCGAAGTCCCGAACGACGCTGGGGACGGGACCGTTCTCCGCGCCTATCCCGACTCCTGCGTCGGCACCGACTCGCACACCACCATGGTCAACGGCCTGGGCGTGCTGGGCTGGGGCGTCGGCGGCATCGAGGCCGAGGCCGCGATGCTCGGCCAGCCGGTCTCCATGTTGATCCCGCGCGTGATCGGCTTCAAGCTGACCGGCGAGATCCCGCCGGCCGCGACGGCGACCGACGTGGTGCTGACCATCACCGAGATGCTCCGCGACCACGGCGCCGTGGGCAAGTTCGTCGAGTTCTACGGCGAGGGCGTCACCCAGGTGCCGCTGGCCAACCGTGCGACCATCGGCAACATGAGCCCCGAGTTCGGCTCCACCTGCGCGATCTTCCCGATCGACGAGGTGACGGTCGACTACATGCGGCTCACCGGGCGCTCCGAGGAGCAGCTCGCGCTGGTCGAGTCCTACGCCAAGCGCCAGGGTCTGTGGCACGACCCCTCGAAGGAGGCCGCGTACTCGGAGTACCTCGAGCTGGACCTGTCCACCGTGGTGCCCTCGATCGCCGGCCCGAAGCGTCCCCAGGACCGCGTCGTGCTGACCGACGCCAAGGAGTCCTTCCGCGAGGTGCTGCCCTCCTACGCGGGCCACCACGAGACCTCCGCGAACGGCGCGGACACCACCGGGACCTTCCCGGCCTCGGACCCGGCGGGCCTGGGCTCGGACAACGACTCCGGCGGCGCCGCCCCCGAGCACCAGCACGTCGCCGGCCGGGCCTCCAACCCGGTCCAGGTCAAGGGCGAGGACTTCTCGATCGACCACGGCATCGTCTCGATCGCCTCGATCACCTCCTGCACCAACACCTCGAACCCCTCGGTGATGATGGCGGCCGGCCTGCTGGCCCGCAATGCCGCTGATCGCGGACTGGTGTCGAAGCCGTGGGTGAAGACCTCCATGGCCCCCGGCTCCCAGGTCGTCACGAACTACTACACCAAGGCAGGGCTCTGGCCCGCACTCGAGCAGCTCGGCTTCCACCTGGTCGGTTACGGGTGCACCACCTGTATCGGCAACTCGGGCCCGCTGGACCCGGAGATCTCCGAGGCGATCGCCGAGAAGGACCTCGCCGTCACCGCAGTGCTCTCGGGCAACCGCAACTTCGAGGGTCGCATCAACCCTGACGTGAAGATGAACTACCTGGCCTCCCCGCCGCTGGTCATCGCCTACGCGCTCGCGGGCACGATGGACTTCGACTTCGAGAACGATTCCCTGGGCGCCGACAAGGACGGCAACGAGGTCTACCTCCGTGACCTGTGGCCGAGCCCGACCGAGGTCGAGAAGGTCATCGCGGAGTCCATCTCCCAGGAGATGTTCACCCAGGACTACCAGGACGTCTTCACCGGCGACGAGCGCTGGCGGAGCCTGGAGACCCCCGAGGGAGCGACCTTCGAGTGGGACTCGGAGTCCACCTATGTGCGCAAGCCCCCGTACTTCGAGGGCATGGGCGAGACGCCGGAGCCGCTCACCGACGTCTCCGGTGCGCGCGTGCTGGTCAAGGTCGGCGACTCGACCACCACCGACCACATCTCGCCCGCCGGTGCGATCAAGCTGGACTCTCCGGCCGGTCGCTACCTGCAGGAGAACGGGGTCGCCCGCAAGGACTTCAACTCCTACGGCTCGCGCCGCGGCAACCACGAGATCATGATCCGCGGCACCTTCGCGAACATCCGCATCCGCAATCAGCTGCTCGACGGTGTCGAGGGCGGCTACACGAAGAACTTCCTGACCGGTGAGCAGGAGTTCATCTACGACGCGGCGCAGGCCTATGCCGCCGAGGACATCCCGCTGGTGGTCCTGGCGGGCAAGGAGTACGGCACCGGATCCTCCCGTGACTGGGCGGCCAAGGGCACCAAGCTCCTCGGCGTCGAGGTCGTCATCGCCGAGAGCTTCGAGCGCATCCATCGCTCGAACCTGATCGGCATGGGCGTGCTGCCCCTGCAGTTCCCCGCGGGCGAGAGCGCCGAGTCGCTGGGTCTGGACGGCACGGAGACCTTCTCCGTCACCGGCGTGACCGCGATGAACGAGGGCACGATCCCGAAGACGGTCAAGGTCGTCGCCGCGAAGAGCGACGGCACCTCGGTGGAGTTCGACGCGCCGGTCCGCATCGACACCCCCGGCGAGGCGGAGTACTTCCGCAACGGCGGCATCCTGCAGTACGTGCTGCGACAGCTCGTCGTCGCCGCCTGACTGACGTACTGCGAGGTAAGAACGGTAGGAAGTCAGGTCGACGGCACCGCCTGAGACCAGGCGGCCAGAACGACGGTCACTGCGTGCGACGCCCCGGCTCCTTGGGCCGGGGCGTCGTCACGTCCCGGGCCGGTGTGCGCGCCGGACCCGATCCCCGTGCACCGATGCGCGGCCCTTCTGCACCCTGATGCACACCGCTGCGGCGACCCGTGAATCCCCGGTGAAGATATGCACAGATGTGACCATGTCGAGCGTCGGCACAGGTCAGGACGACGTAGCCTAGGCGTGTTCCGGCCCCGTCCCCGAGGGAGGACCACGCGTGTCCACCACTGAACAGCGTCCCGTCGCCCCGTCCCACGGGCACGACGCGGTGATGCCGTCGGCTCCGATGACGGCGCCGGCAGCACCGATGGTGCCGATCCCCGCGGATCCGGAGGCGCTGCGGGCCCTGCCCGCCGAGCAGCTGCCCGGACTCGCCCGCACCCTCCGGCGGCGCCTGGTGGAGATCTGCTCACAGAGGGGCGGCCATCTGGGACCCAATCTCGGAGTGGTCGAGCTGACGCTCGCCCTGCACCGGGAGTTCCGCTCCCCGGCCGAGCCGCTCGTCTTCGACACCGGCCATCAGGCCTACGTGCACAAGATGCTCACCGGCCGCGCCGAGTTGAGCGGGCTGCGCACCGCCGGCGGCGTCGCCGGCTACCCGGACCGGCGCGAGTCCGTCCACGATCTGGTGGAGAACTCGCACGCCTCGGGCTCGATCGCCTGGGCCCACGGCCTGGACCGCGCCCACCGGCTCGCCGGGGCCGACGGCACGGCGGTCGCCGTCATCGGGGACGGCGCCCTCACCGGTGGCGTGGGTCTGGAGGCCCTGAACCTGCTGGGTGCCGATCGCGGTTCCCGCACCGTCGTGATGCTCAATGACAACACGCGCTCCTACGCCCCGACCGTCGGCGGTATCGCCGAACACCTCGCCGCGCTGCGTACCGGACGGATCCGGGCCGGGGACGACATGTTCACCACCCTCGGGCTCACCTATCTCGGGCCGGTCGACGGCCACGACCTCGAGGCCCTTGCCGAGGCCCTGGCCACGGCACGCGAGGCGGCCGAGGACCCGAGCAGCGCCGGGGTGCTGGTCCACGTCCTGACCCGCAAGGGCGCCGGCTTCACCCGGGCCGAGGCCGATGCCGTGGACCACTGGCACGCCACCGGGCCATTCCCCCTCGAGGAGCAGCCGACCTCGAAGGCCTCGGCACCGACCTGGACCTCGCGGCTCGGGGCCGCCGTGCTCTCCGCCGCGCGCACCGACGAACGCGTGATCGCACTCAGCGCCGCGATGGTCGCCCCTGTGGGCCTCACCCCGATGCAGCAGGAGATGCCCGAGCGCGTGCTCGACGTCGGGATCGCCGAGCAGCTCGCCCTCGACACCGCCGCCGGGCTCTCCGCAGGCGGCCGCAGGCCGGTGGTCTCCCTGTATGCGACCTTCCTGAACCGGGCGCTCGACCAGCTGCTGCTCGATGTCGCCCTGCACCGCGAGGACGTGACGATCACCCTGGACCGGGCGGGCGTCACCGGGGACGACGGTCCCAGCCACCACGGCATCTGGGATCTCGCCCTGGCCACGACGGTGCCCGGGCTCTCGCTGTGGGCGCCGCGGGACGCCGCCCGGCTCGATGCCGCGGTGCCCGCCGCACTGGCGACCGCCGGCCCGTCGCTGGTGCGCTTCCCCAAGGGCGCCTGTCCGCCGGAGCTGCCCGCTCTCGCGCAGCTGCCCGCCGGGGAGGTGCTGGCAGGGGACGCGGAGGCCCCCGTCGACATCTTGCTGGTCTCGATCGGAGCCCTCGCACCGCGCGCCGTCGAGGCCGCCGCCGCTCTCGCCCGCAGCCACGGCGACCTCAACGTCCTCGTGCTCGACCCGGTCCGGGCCCTGCCGCTGGGGGAGGAGCTCCTGGACCTGGCCGCGTCCGCCCGAGCGGTCGTCACCCTCGAGGACGGCCTCGCAGACAGCGGGATCGGGGCCGCGCTCGGCACCCGGCTCGCCGGTCGCGCCACGCTCGCCGCCCCCGGTCCGGTGCTGCGGACCCTCGGCGTCGATGCGGAGTTCATCCCGCATGGCAAGCGCGATGCGATCCTCGCGGCCCAGGGCCTGGATGCGCCCGGCATCGCTGCGAGCCTGCGCGGCCTGCTGCAGAAGTCCTGAGGGCCATCCCGCCGCGGCAGTGCGCCAGGAGCGGGCGGACCCGCCCGGCTCAGCCCTGGGAGCTGCGGGGGGTGGGGTCGTCCGCCCGGGCGGTGAGGATGATCGGTTCCCCGTCGGTGACCTGCAGCGTGTGCTCCGCGTGGGCGCCGCGGGAGCCGTCGGCGGACAGCTGGGTCCACCCGTCGCCGTCGTCGACGCGCAGCTCGGAGGTGGTGGGCACCAGGAACGGTTCGACCGTGATCAGCTGGCCGGCGACGAGCTCGGCACCGCCGCCGGGGGTCCCGTGATTGGGCACGAACGGTGCCTCGTGCATGGTGCGCCCCACGCCGTGGCCGCCGAAGCGGTCATTGATCATGTACCCCAGCGCATGCGCCTGGTTCATCACCGCATGGCCGATGTCCCCGACGGTGCTGCCGGCCCGCACCTGATCGATGCCGGCCCACATCACCTGCTCCGTGTCCCGGATCAGCTGCAGGTCCTCCTCGCGGGGCGTGCCCACGGTGATCGACAGGCAGGAATCGGCGACCCAGCCGTCGACCTCGACCGCGAAGTCGAGGGAGAGCAGGTCGCCATCGGCCAGCACCCGGTCGTAGGGGCGGCCGTGCAGCACCCCGTCGTTCAGCGAGGTGCAGATGACGTAGCCGAAGGGCGAGGCCCCGAACACCGGGTGGTAGTCGAGGTAGCAGCTGGTCGCCCCGGCCTCCCGGATCAGCCGGTGCGCCTCCGCATCGACCTCCAGCAGGTTCCAGCCCACATCCACCACCTCGCGCAGGTGCGAGAGCACCGAGGCCACGAACTCGCCCGCCGGGCGGGCCTGGTCGAGGGTGGGCAGCTCCTGCGTGGAGCTGCGGCGGCGTCGGCCGAGGATCATCGTGCCTCCGTGGAGTCGTGGGTCAGCGAGTGGGGGCCGTCGTGCGAGCCGGCGGCGGAGGCGGCGGAGTCGGTCTCTTGCCAGGTGACCAGTCGGGCTCCCACCCACGCGATGGTCGCGGAGAACAGCGCCGCACCGATCATGTGGAGGAACACGACCAGCTCGGGCAGCCCGAGGAAGTACTGGATGTAGCCGACGGCGCCCTGCGCGAGTGTGAGCGCCACCAGCCACCAGGCGGCGACGATCGCCTCCCGGCGGGCGCGAGCCCGGTGCAGGACCACCAGCAGCACGGCGAGCAGCGCGCAGAACACGTACACCGCGATCGCATGGATCCGGGCCGCGATCACCGGGTCCATGGCGATCCGGGTGACGTCACCGGCGTCCCCGGAGTGGGGCCCGGTGCCGGTGACGATCGTGCCCAGCACCAGGACCAGGAGACCCGCCACGGCCAGCGGGACGAACACCGTCACCGCCCGTGCGGGGACCGCGAGACGCCTCCGGCCGTCACCGTCGTACAGCCGCACCAACAGCACCATCGAGACGGCGCCCAGGAGCGGCGAGATCAGGAAGTGTGGGCTCACCAGCCCGGGGTGCAGATCGAACCAGACCACGAACGCGCCGATCATCGCCTGCAGCGCGGTGCCGATCAGCGGGACCCAGGCCAGGCGGCGGAAGCCGACGCCCTTGTGTCCCAACCAGCGCCAGGTCACCAGGAGCACCGCCACCGCGAAGACGCTCAGCACCCCGGTCAGCGTCCGGTTGCCGAACTCCACGAAGGGGTGGATGCCGGAGGCCATCGTCAGCTCCGGCGTGAACTGGCCGGGCTCGCAGTGGGGCCAGGTGGAGCAGCCCAGACCGCTGCCTGTCAGCCGCACCGCGGCACCGGAGAGGATGATGCCCATCTGGCTGAGGAGATTGCCCCAGAGCACGATGGCGGCCACCCGGGCTCGACGCTGCGGGCCCCAGGAGGTCAGACGGCGGTCGGGCAGCGTGGTGATGCGACCCTGTCGCTCGGGCATGCGCGTCGTGGAGTCGAGGGGGCGGGACATGTCTCGAGTCTAGATTCTCCGTCCGGGAAATCGCTGGGCCGTGGGGACGGATGCGACCGATGACGCACCCGGTGCCGGACTCCGTGGCGCAGCTGGGGGTTCCTCAGCGGTCCCTGTCTCAGCTGTCCGTCCAGCGGAACCAGCGCATCACCGCGAGTACTCCGGCGACGGCCCAGGCGGCCAGCACCAGAGCGGAGCCGGGGGAGAAGGGGCCGGAGGCCAGGCAGGCGCGCAGCAGCTCTCCCAGGGCGCCGGAGGGCAGCAGGTCCACCAGACCTCCCAGGATCCGCGGATAGGACGAGGCCGGGAAGGTGACGCCGCCGACGGCGATCAGCAGCACGAAGACCAGGTTGGAGACCGCCAGCACGGCTTCGGTGCGCAGCGTGCCCGCGATCAGCAGGCCCAGAGCGCCGAAGGCGATGGTGCCCGCCAGCCACACCGGCAGAGCGCCCAGGAGGCCCAGGAGGTCCGGGCGCCAGCCGATGATCAGCGCGATGACGCCGAGGACGAGCACCTGCAGCACATGGGTGGCGAGGGTGGCCAGGATCTTGCCGGCGAGGTATCCGCCGCGGCCGAGCGGCGTCGTCGCCACCCAGCGCAGCACCCCGTTGCGCCGATCGAAGCCGGTGATGATCGCCTGCGAGGTGAAGGAGGTGGAGATCAGCGCTGTGGCGAAGGTCGCGGCGACCGCGCTGTCGATCGCAGGGACGCCGTCGAGGCGGCCCAGCGGGAGCAGCCACAGACCGATCAGCACCAGCGCCGGCAGGGCGATGGCGACGGTCAGCTGCTCCCCGTTGGACAGCAGGATCCTCGCCTCCAGGTTCGCGTGGGCGAGGATGCGGCGCAGCGGCGGCGCTGGGCGCGGGATGCGCTCGGCGCGGTCGGGGGAGGAGGGTTCGCGCAGGGCGGTCATCGGGGATCCTCCTCGGTCGGGGCGGCGACTGCCGCGGTCGGTGCCGCAGGCGCGTCCTGGCCCGGGGACGGGTGATCCGCGTCCATCAGGTCCAGCAGCACGGTCTCGAGATCGGCCGCGCCGCCGGAGGTGGTCTCCAGGCGGGCGCCGTACCGGGCGGCGGTGGCACGCAGATCGGCCTCGAGCGCGGGGGCCGTCTCGGGATCGACGCCCGTGGCGGTGGCCTGCACCACCATCGCGCCGTCGGCCGAGCGGTGCTCGCTGATCACCTCCTGGACGGAGCCGGAGGCGAGGACCCGGCCGCGGGAGATCACACGGACGGCATCGGCCAGTCCCACCACGTCGTCCATCAGATGAGTGGTGAGGACGACCGCGGTGCCGGTGCGGGCGAGGCCACGGATCAGCTCCCGCACCCGTCGGCGGATCGAGGGGTCCATACCGGCGGTGGGCTCGTCGAGGAACACCAGATCGGGGCGCCCGATGATCGCCAGGGCGAGGGCCAGGCGCTGGCGCTGACCGCCCGAGAGACGCCGCACCAGGGTGCGGCCGAAGTCGTCGATCCCCAGATGCTCGGCGACCTCGTCGACGTCCAAGGGTGCGGCATGCAGGCTCGCGCCGTAGCGCAGCAGCTGCATCGCGGAGGCGCCGGAGTTCAGGCCACCGTCCTGGATCATCACGCCCACCCGAGCTCGGTGCTCGGGGCTCGATCGCCAGGGATCCGCGCCGAGCACCCGCACCGATCCGGCATCGGGGCGCAGCAGCCCGGTGGCGCAGGAGATGGCAGTGGTCTTGCCGGCGCCGTTGGGGCCCAGCAGTGCAGTGACGGCGCCGCGCTCGGCGGACAGGCTCAGCCCGTCCAGCGCACGCACGGAACCGTAGCTGAGCGTGAGGTCGTCGGCGACGAGGGCGGGGGAGTGGTCATCCATGGCGCGCACCATCGTAGGCCGCGGGGGGCAGGACCGGGCACCGGAGGTGAGCCACCGGCCACCAGCTCTGTCGGGTTGTGGTGACCCGTGTCCCTCCCGCGGGCCTGCGGGCCCGGTCGCTCAGCGGCCGCTCACGTGCAGCGGCGTGTGCGCGGGATCGACCACCTCGGCGGCGAGCGGCGGCTGCGGCGCGGTGCCGCCCGGGCCCCAGGTGGCGGTCTCGAAGCGGTCGCGGTCGTGGGCCTCCAGCAGCGGGCTCAGGTCCGGGCCCAGCGGCACCACCTGCGTGGGGTTGAGATCCTCGTGCACGTAGTAGTAGTGGCGCTTGATCTGCTCGAAGTCGATGGTGTCGCCGAAGCCCGGGGTGGTGAACAGGTCCTTGGTGTAGTTCCACAGGTTCGGCATGCTCGCCAGCGTCTGCCGGTTCGCCTTGAAGTGGCCGTGGTAGACGGGGTCGAAGCGGATCAGCGTGGGGAACAGCCGCACATCGGCCTCGGTGATCGTCGGCCCCATCAGGTATCGGCTGCGTCCCAGGCGCTCCTCGAGCTCGTCCAGCGCCTCCCACAGCGCAGTGAACTCCTGCTCGTAGACCTGCTGCGAGCCGGCGAAGCCGGTCTTGTACACGCCGTTGTTCACGTGGTGGAGCATCCACGTGTTCAGCGCGTCGATCTCCTCGCGCTGCCCCTCGGGGTAGAGGTTCGGGGCGCCGTCGCGATGGTGCTCGGTCCATTCGGTGGCGAAGTCGAGGGTGATCTGCTGGAAATCGTTGGTGACCACGGCCTTCGTGGGCACGTCGACGACTGCCGGGACGGTGATCCCGCGCGGGTAGTCGGGGAACCGGGCGAAGAACGCCTGCTGGAGGCGCTCGTAGCCGAGCACCGGGTCGACCCCGCCCTCGTCGAGGTCGAAGGTCCAGGAGCGCTTGTCATGGGTGGGGCCGGGCATGCCGACGGACAGGACGTCCTCCAGGCCCAGCAGTCGGCGGGAGATCAGGGTGCGGTTCGCCCAGGGGCAGGCGCGGGCGGCGATCAGTCGATAGCGACCGGCCTCGACCGGCCAGCCGTCGTGACCGTCGCGGGTGATGCGGTCGTCGATGTAGTTCATGTCGCGGTCGAAGGACTCGCCGGTGACGTAGGCGCCCCGGGTGGAGTGCTCCTCGGCGGGGGCGGTCGATTGCGGGTTCTCGGTGGTCATCTGGGGTCCCTTCGGGTCGGCGGGGAGGACGCCCCCATAATAGTTGAAAACGATAATAAGTGGAAGCGAGGGCTCCCGATGTGCGCCGGCCCGGTGGCCCCCAGGGACAGGATCCGCAGGTTAGGCCACCCTTGGTGCTGTGCCACACAGCGGACGGGAGGTATTTGGCAAGTCTTCTGTTGTAAAATGAATTCTGTCGAGGGACGGGAGGAGGCCATCGTGACCACATCGGAGTTCACACCGGGCATCGCGCAGACCACGCGCGACCGTCTTGTGCAGGACATCTCCACCTACGGCCCGATCACGGCGCGCCAGCTCGCGGAGCGCTTCGACCTCACCAGTGCTGCGGTGCGACGCCATCTCGCGGTCCTCGAGGCCGACGGCGTCATCGCCGAGCACGAGATGCCCGCCAGCCCCCGCGGCCGCGGCCGCCCCAGCAAGTCCTTCGTGCTCTCGCAGTCCGCGCACGAGGACCTGCCCGGCGGGTATGACGAGATGGCCGTGATGGCGGTGGACGAGCTCGCTCGAATCGGAGGCGAGGACGCGGTGACCGCCCTGGCGGAGCGCCGCATCGCCGACTGGGAGAGCACCGTCGCCGAACGGGTCGCGGAGCACGAGGCGGCGGGCGAGACCGTCACCGCGGTCCGCAAGCTGGAGCTGCTCTCCGAGCTGCTCACCGAGCGGGGGTACGCCACCACGGTCCGTCCTCTGCACGTCCCGCTGCCCGCCACGGGTGCACAGTCGGGCGCCGCTGCGCGTACGCTCGTCACGGCCCAGCTGTGCCACGGGCACTGCCCCGTCCTCGACGTCGCCGCAGATCACCCCGAGCTGTGCGAGGCCGAGACCCGTGCCGTCTCCCGAATCATCGGCGCGCCCGTCCAACGCCTCGCCACCCTGGCGCAGGGCGCCCATGTCTGCACGACCCACATTCCACTCACCGAGGGAAGGACACCATGACGAGCGCACCAGAGAAGCTCTCGCAGGACGAGATCATCGATTCGATGGGCCAGTACGCCTTTGGCTGGCACGACGAGGACTCCGCCGGGGCCAATGCGCGCCGCGGCCTGTCCGACGACGTCGTGCGCGACATCTCGGCCCGCAAGGACGAGCCCGAGTGGATGCTCGAGCGTCGTCTGAAGGCACTGAAGCTCTTCGACAAGAAGCCGATGCCCACCTGGGGACCGGATCTGTCGGGAATCGCCTTCGACGACATCAAGTACTTCGTCCGCTCCACCGAGAAGCAGGTCACCGACTGGAACGATCTGCCCGAGGACATCAAGGAGACCTACGACCGCCTGGGCATCCCCGAGGCGGAGAAGCAGCGTCTCGTCGCCGGCGTCGCCGCCCAGTACGAGTCCGAGGTCGTCTACCACCAGATCCGCGAGGACCTGGAGGAGCAGGGAGTCATCTTCCTGGACACCGACACCGCGCTCAAGGAGCACCCGGAGCTGTTCAAGGAGTACTTCGGCACCGTCATCCCCTCGGGTGACAACAAGTTCTCCGCCCTGAACACGGCCGTGTGGTCTGGCGGCTCCTTCGTCTACGTCCCCAAGGGCGTCCACGTCGAGATCCCGCTGCAGGCCTACTTCCGCATCAACACCGAGAACATGGGCCAGTTCGAGCGCACGCTGATCATCGCCGACGAGGGCTCCTACGTGCACTACGTCGAAGGCTGCACCGCACCGATCTACGACTCCGACTCACTGCACAGCGCGGTCGTCGAGATCGTCGTGAAGAAGGACGCGCGCGTCCGCTACACGACGATCCAGAACTGGTCGAACAACGTGTACAACCTGGTCACCAAGCGCACCACCGTCGAGCAGGGCGGCGTCATGGAGTGGGTCGACGGCAACATCGGCTCCAAGGTCACCATGAAGTACCCGGCGGTCTGGCTGATGGGCGAGCACGCTCGCGGCGAGACCCTCTCGGTCGCCTTCGCCGGCGAGGGCCAGAACCAGGACACCGGCTCGAAGATGGTGCACATGGCACCGCACACCTCGAGCTCGATCGTCTCGAAGTCGGTCTCCCGCAGCGGTGGACGCAGCTCCTACCGCGGGTTGGTCCAGGTGATGCCGGGCGCCGAGCACTCGGCCTCGACCGTGCTGTGCGATGCGCTGCTGGTGGACACCATCTCGCGCACCGACACCTACCCCTACGTCGACGTCCGCGTCGATGACGTCCAGATGGGCCACGAGGCCACCGTCTCCAAGGTCTCCGAGGAGCAGCTCTTCTACCTGATGAGCCGCGGCATGGAGGAGACCGAGGCGATGGCGATGATCGTGCGCGGGTTCATCGAGCCCATCGCGCGCGAGCTCCCGATGGAGTACGCCCTGGAGCTGAACCGCCTGATCGAGCTGCAGATGGAAGGAGCAGTCGGTTGATGACGACCACCGATGTGAAGGGCGCGGAGAGCGCCGGAGACCCCACCGCCAACGAGGCCGTCGGCCATGCGGCCGGTGCCGCCCCGGTCGCCGCCGGCGGCGCCCTCGAGGGCACCGACACCACCGCGGCGCCCGAGCTGGAGGAGGAGAACCTGTCCCTGCCGGGACAGGACGTCTCCGCCGCCCACGCAGCGTCGAACCGTGGCGCGCGCAAGCGCTCCTTCGAGGTCTCCGACCACGAGGTCCCCAAGAGCGACATCGAGGAGTGGCGCTTCGCCCCGCTGCGCCGCTTCTCCGCCCTGTTCCAGGACGCCGTCACCGACGACCGCGAGGGCGACCCCGCGATGGACTATCAGGTCACGGTGCCCGAGGGGGCTCCGGAGATCTCCACGCTGGCGCCCGGCGAGGCGCCCCGCGGCACCGTGCTGGTGCCCGAGGATCTGCCGACCGCGGTGGCCTCGGCCCGCTGCGAGCAGGCCCTGCACCTGGTCGCCGCGAAGAACGTCGCCTATGACGAGCCGTTCCGCGTGGACATGATCGGCCGTGGCGCCGACCGTCGCGCCAACGCGCACATCGTGCTCGAGGCGCGGGAGTCCTCCTCGGCGACGTTCATCCTCAATCACTCCGGCGCCGCGCAGTACGCGCAGAACGTCGAGATGATCGTCGGCGACAACGCGCAGATGACCGTCATCACCCTGCACGACTGGGATGACGACGCGGTGCACATCGCCACCCACCACTCCCGGGTCGGTCGTGACTCCCGCCTCAAGCACGTCGCGGTCACCCTCGGCGGCAGCGCCGTGCGCCTGAACTCCATCGGCGAGTACGGGGCGCCCGGCGGCGAGATCGAGAAGCTGGGCCTGTACTTCTCCGACGAGAACCAGTTCTTCGAGAACCGGCTGTTCGTGGATCACAGCGCGCCGAACTGCACCTCCAACGTCGCCTACAAGGGCGCGCTGCAGGGCAAGAACGCCCGCTCCGTGTGGGTCGGCGACGTGCTGATCCGCAAGGAGGCCGAGGGCACCAACACCTACGAGCTCAACCGCAATCTGGTGCTCACCGAGGGGGCGCGCGCCGACTCGGTGCCGAACCTCGAGATCGAGACCGGTGAGATCGAGGGCGCGGGCCACGCTGCTGCAACGGGTCGTTTCGACGACGAGCAGCTGTTCTACCTGCGTTCCCGCGGCATCTCCGAGATCGAGGCCCGTCGTCTGGTGGTGCGCGGCTTCTTCGCCGAGATCATCCAGCAGATCGATGTGCCGGAGATCCGCGAGCGCCTGTCGGTCTCCATCGAGGACGAGCTCGCCCGGAGCATGAACTGATGTCGGACGCCTTCGTCCCCGTCGCCGCCCTGGCGGACCTCGCCCCCGGCGAGGCCCTCGATGTCGTCATCGGCGACCTCGAGATCGCCGTGGTGCGCGATGAGGACGGCGGCGTCCACGCCCTCGAGGACATCTGCTCGCACGACGAGATCGCGCTGAGCGACGGCGACGTCGAGGGATGCACCATCGAATGCTGGAAGCACGGCAGCCAGTTCGACCTGGTCACAGGTCGTCCCCTGCAGCTGCCGGCCGTCCTTCCCGTGCGGGTGTTCCCCGTGCGCATCGACGAGAGCAGCGGCACGATCCTGGTGGATCCGACCGCGGCTCCCGCCACCTGAACACTTCGGGCACCGCCTGCGGCGCCCATCCGTCGTCACGAATCCACCAGCACCCCTGGTCAAGGAGAACCACTTATGTCGATTCTGGAGATCAAGAACCTCCACGCCACCGTCGAGACCCCCGAGGGCACCAAGGAGATCCTCAAGGGCGTCGACCTCACGATCAAGGCCGGCGAGACCCACGCGATCATGGGCCCCAACGGCTCCGGCAAGTCCACTCTCGCCTATGCGATCGCCGGTCACCCCAAGTACCAGATCACCAGCGGCGAGGTCTCCCTGGACGGTGAGGACGTGCTCGAGATGAGCGTCGACGAGCGCGCCCGCGCCGGTCTCTTCCTCGCGATGCAGTACCCCGTCGAGGTCCCCGGCGTCACCGTCTCGAACTTCCTGCGCACCGCCAAGACCGCGGTCGACGGCGAGGCCCCCTCGCTGCGCACCTGGGTCAAGGACGTCAAGGGCGCCATGAACGACCTGAAGATGGATCCCGTCTTCGCCGAGCGCAACGTCAACGAGGGCTTCTCCGGCGGCGAGAAGAAGCGCCACGAGATCCTGCAGATGCAGCTGCTGAAGCCCGGCATCGCCGTTCTCGACGAGACCGACTCCGGTCTCGACGTCGACGCGCTGCGCGTGGTCTCCGAGGGCATCAACCGTGCCAAGGAGAACACCGAGGTGGGCATCATGCTGATCACCCACTACACCCGGATCCTGCAGTACGTGACGCCGGACTTCGTCCACGTCTTCGTGGGCGGCAGGATCGCCGAGCAGGGCGGGCCGGAGCTGGCCGAGCGCCTCGAGGCCGAGGGCTACGATCGGTACCTCGTCGGCGCCTGAGGTCACCGTCCGGCCCCGCCCCGGGGCCCTAACCG